>NZ_JBSFLV010000008.1:0-142682 GCF_053599215.1 Streptomyces sp. NPDC001002
TAAGTTTGCTCTTCCGATCGGACCTGGTCGGTTGACCAGGTCCGCCGCCAGGCGGTGGCGTTCGGGGTTCAGCGGCTGATCAGCTGCTGCGCGTTGTTGTACATGATGTCGTCCTGGACCGACTCGTCGAGTTCCGCGAGGAGCTTGCGGTAGTCGGCGGGGTTGGCGATGCCTTCCGCGTGCGGGAAGTCCGAGCCCATCACGATCGACTCGTGGTAGCCGAGCCGCTTGACCAGGCTCGGGATGTCGTCCTCCGGGTAGGGCACCACGCGGATGTGCTTGCGGAACACTTGGCTGGGCCGCTCCGCCAACTGGCCGCCGATCCAGGGGCCGTTGCGGCCCATGCCGCGGCTCTTGTCCATGTGCCGGACGAAGTGGGGGACCCACTCGGCGCCGAACTCCGAGACCAGGACGTTGATGTCGGGGAAGCGCCCGAAGAGGTTGTCGAAGATGAGAGCGGAGAGCGTCTCCTCGATCGGGCGCTGGCCGTAGGTGTTCATCCACTGCCACGCGGACATCCGGAAGTGGATCGGGCTCGCGTCGTGACCCCAGGCGGGGGCGACATGCGAGTTGTAGTAGAACTCGCTGATGTGGTAGCAGACGCTGGCCTTGGCCTCGTTGACCAGTTTCCAGAACGGGTCGAAGTACGGGTCGCCCGGCGAGCGGCCGTACTGGGGCCCGGTCGGCAGCATGATGAACCGGGCGCCCTTGTCCAGGACGTACTCCAACTCCTTGACCGCGTGGTCCAGGTCGCGCAGCGAGAGCAACGCGGGGGAGTAGATGCGGTCCTGGTGGTTGAAGCCCCACACCTCGTTCATATAGCGGTTGAACGAGTGGTAGTTGGCGTAGAGCGGTTCGACGCCCTGCACGTACTCCTCGGCGACCAGTGCCCAGCCGCCCGGGTAGATGATCGTCTGGTCCAGGCCCTGCTCGTCCATGACGCGCAGCCGGGCCTCGCGGTTCTGGTACGACTCGTGCATCGGCTCGAACTGGTACGTCTCGTCGGGGTTGCCCGAGGCCATCGCCTTGAGCATCTCCTTGAGCGAGCCGGGCCGGTAGACCTGCCCGAACTCGGGCTCCAGACAGACCACGATCCGGTCCCCGGCCAGGATGACCTCGCGGCCGTCCGGGAGCGTCACCGGGGCCACCGCCTGGCCGAGGAACTCCTTCGGGAGGTAGCGGGTGAAGGAGTCCCGTTCCTCGTACATGTGCTGGTCGCAGTCGAAGATGGGCTTGCGCTGTTCGGCCATGGCCGTCGCCTCCGGACCCCAGATCTATTCAGTACGCCTCCTATAATTATCTAACTGTTTCGGAGACGCAAGGGGTGAAGGTGAGAACGGCAAGGGGTAGAGGTGAGAACGGCGGAACGGCTCGGCGATCCTCGGTCCGCCCGGTCAGCCGACGAGGGTCCGCCCGGTCGGTCGAAGAGAGTTCACCTGGTCAGTCGAAGAGAGTTCGCCTGGTCAGTCGAAGAGTTCGAGCACCGTCTTGGGGCCGGCCCCGTTCACCACGTCGTCGGCGCCGCTGATGTGGCGCTGCCACAGCTTCTCGGCCTCGTCCGCCTTGCCGGACTCGATCAGACCGACCAGCCGCACATGGGCCCGATGCCCCTTCAGGGCCTGCGCCTTCTGGGTCTCGGCGTCGGTGGCCGCCGCGGTGTACGAGGCGTTGGCCCGGTCGATGATGTTGCGCAGCATGCCGCAGAGGAGGATCAGCGTCTGGTTGCCGGTCAGTTCGACCAGCAGGGCGTGGAAGGTGTCCTGGGCCTCGACCAGGCCCAGCGGGTCGTCCAGGACGGTCTTCTCGGCCGCCACCGCGTCGCGCAGTCGCTTGATGTCGTCCGCCGTGTGCTTGGCGGCCAGTTGGCGCACGCACGGCGGCTCGATGACGGCCGCGGCGCGGTAGACGTCGCCCAGTGTGGCGCCGCGGTATTCGAGGATCAGGCCGGCGAAGCGGGCGGCGACATCGGAGTCCGGCGCGCTCACCCGGGCGCCGCCGTGCGCACCGCGCCGTACCGTGATCAGCGACTCGGACTCCAGGACGCGGAACGCTTCGCGCAGCGTCGGCCGCGAGATGCCGAACTGCTCCATCAGGCCCGACTCCGGCGGCAGGGCATCGCCGGGCTTCAGCTCGCCCCGTACGATCTGGCGGCGCAGCTCCGCGGCGACCAACTCGGCGGTCTTCGGGACACGCACCTGACGTCCGACGCGGCCACGCGCGGGGACGGGCACGGTGGGCGTTTCTGCACGGGCTGCCTCGGCCACGGCGGGCTCCTCCGTCATATAGCAAAATGAATCGTCTTAGTGCATCGAGGGTACCAGGTCAAGGTCTGGATGATCTTTCGTCGGCGGGGCCCGATCTGGTGCCCGGGCCATGGTTGGGTATATAGATGATTCATCTAGCTATAAACTCAACGCGGGCTCTGGGAGTGACCTCGATGAACGAGCATGTGGCCCCGGTGATCCTCAGCGAGCTGACCGGCGACGGGGTCATGCTGCTCACTCTGAACCGGCCCGAGCGGCACAACGCCTGGACGCTGGAGATGGAGCTGCTCTACAACGAGCTGTTCGACCGCGCCGAGGCGGATCCGGCGGTACGGGCAGTCGTCCTCACCGGCGCGGGACGCAGCTTCTGTCCCGGCATGGACATGAGCGTGCTGGACGGCGCGTCCTCAGGGGCGCGCCCCTGGCCGACCGACCGGCTGCCGCCGCGCACCCGGCCCATGTCGTTCCCCAAGCCCCTGGTGGCCGCCGTCAACGGCGCCTGCGCCGGCATCGGCTTCAATCAGGCGCTCATGTGCGACGTGCGGTTCGCCGTGCCGGGCGCCAAGTTCGCCGCCGCGTTCAGCGCGCGCGGCCTGGTGGCCGAGGACGGCGTCTCGTGGCTGCTGCCCCGGCTCGTCGGCTACGGGAACGCGAGCGACCTGCTGCTCTCCTCGCGCCGGATCACCGGCACGGAGGCGGAGGCGATGGGCCTGGTCAACCGTCTCGTCGAGCCGGAGGAACTGCTCCGGGCGGCCCTCGCCTACGCCACTGAACTCGCCCGCTCGGCCAGCCCGTACGCGATGTCCCTCATCAAGCGGCAACTGGCCGACGATCAAGCGAGAAGCTTCACCGAGAGCCGGGCCGCCGCCGCCGCGCTGCTGGCCACGGCGAAACGCGCCCCGGACTACCGCGAGGGTGTACGCAGCTTCATCGAGCGCCGGCCGCCGGAGTTCGCGGGCCTCGGGGAGAACGTGCCTGAGCCGGCGGAGGCCTCGTCATGAGCCGCGTCGAACTCCCGCTGCACCGCCGCACCATCACCGTCACCGCCCACCTGGAGCCCGGCGGCGAGGAGATCTCGGTCGAGGCGGAGCTGCGGGACGAGCGGCCGTGGGCGGAACCGGCGGTCGCCGACGTCCACCGGATGGTGCTGGCGGTGCGGGTCCGCCTCGCGGACATGACCATCGTGGCCGCCGACGCGGACATGCTGACGTTTCCGCACGCCGAGTGCCCGCTGATCACCCCGGTCTTCGACAGCCTGATCGGCCTCTGCGTCTCCGCCGGCTACAACCGGGCGATCCAGGAACGGTTCCGCGGCGTCCTGGGCTGCTCCCACCTCTACGAACTGGCCCGAGTGCTGGGCCCCGCCGTGGTCCAGGCGGCCATGTCGGCCAACGCGCGCAGCCGAGACGCGGGCGAACCCGCGAACGGCCCGCGCGCCACGGCCGGGGTGCTGAACAGCTGCCACATCTGGGCCCCGGACGGCGTGGGCCTGCGCAAGCTCGACGCGGGCTGGCAACCGGGGGTCGGGCCGCGTCCGGTGCCCGGACTCGGGACGTTCGAGACGCGCGAGTGAGTCCGCGGGGCTGAGAGTCGGCCACGCGAAGGCGGGGCCGGGGCGGTCGCGGCCGACCGCGCGGATGCGGAATCGGCCCGGCCGGGCGTACTCGGAGCCGACCGACGCGGCGGCAGCCGCTGATCGACCACGCCACTGGGGGCGCCGCCGAACTGGCCCAGCCGTCGCCGGCCCCGCTTCAACCAGTCATCGCCCTTGGCTCGCGCGGCAACCCCAGCACCTTCTCCGCGAGAATATTCCGCTGTACCTGCGAGGTGCCCGCGTAGATCGTCCCGGAGCGGGCGATCAGGTACGTCGTCGACCAGGACGCCGAGGAGTTCGAGGCGCCGGGGTCGTCCGTGCGGTAGGTGCGCAACGGCGGGCGGCCGACCGGCACTTGGGCGTGCAGGCCCATGATGTCCATCGCGAGATCGGTGACCTTCGTGTGGTACTCGCTCCAGAACAGCTTGGCGATCGACGACTCGGGGCCCGGCTCCGCGCCCTTGAGCCAGCCGGTGAGGATCCGGTAGCCGAGGTAGCGCATGATCTCGACCTTGGACCAGCACCAGGCGATCCGCTGCCTGATGATCGGATCCTGGTCCTTCCCGTACAGGCGGGCCAGTTCCACCAGGCGTTCCACCTCGGCCCGGAACAGGATCGGGTTGGTCGCCGCCTCCTGCCCGCGCTCCACGCCCAACAGGCTCTGGGCGACGGTCCAGCCGTTGTCGACACCGCCCACGACGAGATCGGCGCGGGTCCGGGCGCCGTTGAAGAAGACCTCGTTGAAGTGGAGTTGGCCGCTCATCATGCGGAACGGGCGGACCTCGACGCCGGGTTGGTCCAGCGGGACGAGGAGGAAGGAGATGCCGCGGTGCTTGGAGGCGTCGCGGTTCGTGCGGGCCAGCACGAAGATCCAGTCGCTGTGGTGGGCGCCGGACGTCCACACCTTCTGGCCGTCGATCACCCACTCGTCGCCCTCGCGGACGGCACGCGTCGTCAGTGAGGCCAGGTCCGAGCCCGCGTCCGGCTCCGAGTAGCCCTGGCACCAGGTGTCCTCGCCGCTGAGGATGCGCGGCAGGAAGTGGCCGCGCTGCTCGTCCGTGCCCCAGCGCAGCAGCGTGTTCGCCAGCATCTTCACGCCGAAGGTGTCCTGCGGCAGCCCGAACGGCACACCGGCCAGGGCGAGTTCCTCCATCAGGACCACCTGGTGGAGCTTGGACAGGCCGCGCCCGCCGTACTGCTCGGGCCAGGTCAGGGAGAGGTAGCGCTGCTCGGCGAGCAGGCGCCGCCAGTCCCGGGCGAAGGCCCAGGCGGCCTCCTCGTCGAGGGCGCCGATGCCCTTCCAGCCCGGCGGCAGCGTCTCGGCGAGGAACTCCTTGACTTCGGTGCGGAACGTCTCGGTCTCCGCGGGATAGCTGATGTCCACCCGTGTGCTCCCCTTGCTCGGCCTCGCCCGGCCACGCTCGCCCAGCCGATCGCTGTATTGATTGTTTCAGCATAATAGGTTATCTATTTAGAAGAAATAGTGAGGGACGGCGTCGAGCCAAGGGCGGGCTGACATGGGACTGCTGGACGGCCGGAACGCTGTCATCACCGGCGGCGCACAGGGCATCGGCTTCGAGATCGCCGGCGTGCTCGGCGCCGCGGGCGCGTCCGTCGTCCTCGGCGACATCAACGAGGACGCCGCCTCGGAAGCCGCCGAACGCCTCGCCAAGAACGGCATCGCCGCCACCTCGCTGCGCTGCGACGTCACCGACGAGGACGAGGTCGCCGCCCTGGTCGCCCACTGCACCGACACCTTCGGCCCGGTCGGCGTCATGGTCAACAACGCCGGGATCACCCGCGACGCGACCCTGCGCAAGATGGCCGTGTCCGACTTCCGCGCGGTCGTCGACGTCCATCTCACCGGCGCCTGGAACGGCACCCGGCACGCTGCCGAGGCGATGCGCGCGCACGGACACGGCGGCAGCATCGTCAACATCTCCTCCATCGCTGGCAAGGTCGGCAACTTCGGCCAGACGAACTACAGCGCCGCCAAGGCCGGACTCGTCGGCCTCACCAAGGCCTCCGCCAAGGAACTCGCCAAGGCGGGCATCCGTGTCAACGCCGTACAGCCGGGCCTGATCCGCACCGCCATGACCGAGGCGATGCCGGCGTCCGCCTGGGACGCGAAGCTCGCCGAGATCCCCCTGGGCCGCGCGGGCGAACCCGCCGAGGTCGCCCAGGTCGTCCTCTTCCTCGCCTCCGACATGGCGAGCTACGTCACCGGAGCCGTGGTCGAGGTGACCGGCGGCCGGTACATGTGACCCCTCATGAAAGGCCTGGCCGATGCCCGCCCTCCTGCGTGACGCGGTGATCTGCGAACCCGTGCGTACCCCCGTCGGCGGCTACGGAGGCGTCTTCCGCGACGTACCGGCGACCGAGCTGGCCGCCGCCGTCGTACGCGCCGTACTGGACCGCACCGGAATCCCGCCCGCCGCCGTCGACGACGTCCTGCTTGGCCAGTGCTACCCCAACGGCGAGGCCCCGGCCATCGGTCGCGTGGCCGCCCTCGACGCCTGTCTGCCGGTGGAGGTGCCGGGACTGCAGATCGACCGCCGCTGCGGCTCAGGACTGCAGGCGATCATCACGGCGGCGATGCAGGTGCAGACCGGCGCGAGCGACCTCGTGCTGGCCGGCGGCGTCGAGTCGATGAGCCAGGCGGAGTTCTACACCACCGGCATCCGCTTCGGCGTGCGCGGCGCGGACGCCACCCTGCACGACCGGCTGGCCCGCGGACGGGTCACCTCCGGAGGCGTCAACCACCCTGTTCCCGGCGGGATGTTGGAGACCGCGGAGAACCTGCGGCGCGAGTACGTCATTCCCCGCGAGGAGCAGGACCGACTCGCCCTGCGCTCCCACGAGAAGGCGGTCGCCGCCCAGCGCGAGGGCCGTTTCACCGACGAGATCGTGCCCGTCACCGTACGGACGAGAAAGGGCGAGACCGTCGTCGACCGCGACGAACACCCGCGCCCCGACTCGACGTTGGAGAAACTCGCGAGCCTGCGTCCCGTACTTGGACGCCGGGATCCCGAGGCGACCGTCACCGCGGGCAATGCCAGCGGACAGAACGACGGCGCCGCCCTGTGCGTCGTCACCCACCCCGAGCGCGCCGCCGAACTCGGCCTGCGCCCCCTGGCCCGTCTGGTCTCCTGGGCCGTCGTGGGCGTACCCCCGGAAACGATGGGCATCGGCCCGGTACCCGCCACGGCCAAGGCACTTGACCGCGCGGGACTGAAACTCGCCGACATCGACCTGATCGAACTCAACGAGGCCTTCGCCGCCCAGGTGCTTGCCTGCACCCGCGAATGGGCTCTGACCGAGGCCGACTTCGAGCGGTTCAACGTCAACGGCTCCGGCATCTCGCTGGGCCACCCCGTCGGCGCCACCGGCGGCCGCATCCTCGCCACCCTGCTGCGCGAACTCGACCGCCGCCAGGCCCGCTACGGCCTGGAGACCATGTGCCTCGGCGGCGGCCAGGGCCTGGCCGCCGTCTTCGAACGGCCCACCCACACCACCGACCCCAAGGGAGGACGCTGATGCCCGGACTGATCGCATACGGCGCCTACGTGCCGTACCACCGCCTCGCCCGGGCCGATATCGCCGCTACCCTCGGGACGGCCCCGTCCCGGGGCACGCGCGCGGTGGCGGGCTACGACGAGGACACCACGTCGATGGCCGTCGAGGCGGCGCGCAACGCCCTGTCCAGGGACGGACTGCGCACCCGCATCGGCCAGTTGTTCCTCGCCACCGCCGCGCCCGCCTACCTCGACAAGACGAACGCGACCGCCGTGCACGCCGCGCTCGGCCTCGACACGCACGTCCTCGCCGTCGACATGGCGGGCTCCGTCCGCTCCGGCCTCGGCGCGCTGGTCACCGCCGCCCGCTCCCCGGTGCCGACCCTGACCGTCCTGTCCGACCTGCGCACCGGCCTGCCGGGCGGCAGCGAGGAGAGCGCGGGCGGCGACGGCGCGGCGGCATTTGCCTTCGGCGGTCACCGCAACGGAGCCCCCGTACTCGCCGAACTGCTCGCCCACGACACGGTCAGCGACGAGATCCTCGACCGCTGGCGGTTGCCCGGCGCGCCCGCCTCCCGCGTCTGGGAGGAGCGCTTCGCCGAGGAGATCTACGCCTCCCTCGCGGACAAGGCGCTCACTGCCGCCCTCGACCAGGCGGGCCTGGACCGCGCCGCCATCGACCACTTCATCGTCTCCGGCCTGCACGCACGCGCGTGCGCGACGGTCCGACGTACCGCAGGCGTACGTCCCGAGGCCGCGACGGCCGACCTCACCGCGCAGATCGGCAACGCCGGCACCGCCCAGCCCGGCCTGCTCCTCGCCGACGTACTCGACCGGGCCGAACCCGGCCGGATCATCGCGCTGGTCGTGCTCGGCGACGGCGCCGGAGTCCTGCTCCTGCGCACCACCGACGCCCTCCCCGCACACCGCGCCGCCCGCCCCGTCGTCGCGCAGATCGCCGCGGGCAGCGCCCCCATGCCGTACGCCACCTACCTCTCCTGGCGGGGCCTCCTCGACCGCGAGCCGCCCCGCAGGCCGGACCCCGAGCCGCCCTACGCCCCGCCCGCGCACCGCCGCAACAGCTGGAAGTACGGCTTCGTCGCCTCCCGTTGCGAGAAGTGCGGGACCCGGCATCTGCCGCCGGACCGGGTGTGCGTGTCCTGCCGGAGCATCGACGCCATGACCGACGAGCCGATGGAGCACGTGCCCGGCACGGTCGCCACTTTCACCGTGGACCGGCTGGCCCACACACCGAGCCCGCCGATGCTCGTCGTGGTCGTCGACTACGACGGCGGAGGCAGGTTCCGCTGCCAGCTCACCGACGCCACCGAGGCCGACGCCGTCATCGGCGCCCGGGTCGAGATGACCTTCCGGCGCACGGTCACCGCCGCCGGCGTCCACAACTACTTCTGGAAGGCCCGGCCGCTGCGCACGGGCGAGACCGAGGGGACAGCCGTATGAGCTCGCACGGAATCCGGGACCGGGTCGCGATCGTCGGCATGGGCTGCACGCCCTTCGGCGAACACTGGGGCCGCTCGGCGGACGACCTGCTGGTCGACGCCGTGGGCGAGGCGGTCACCTCGGCCGGCATCACGCTCGACGACATCGACGCGTTCTGGCTCGGCACCCAGGCCTCCGGAGTCTCCGGGCTGACTCTGAGCCGCCCGCTGCATCTGCCGTACAAGCCGGTCACGCGCCTGGAGAACATGTGCGCGACCGGCTCCGAGGCGCTGCGCAACGCCTGTTACGCGGTGGCCTCCGGCGCGTACGACGTGGCGATGGCCGTCGGCGTGGAGAAGCTCAAGGATTCCGGCATGTCCGGGCTCTCGGGCACCTCGATGCCGGGTGCGGGCGACGACAGCCGCGGCGAGATCACCGCGCCCGCGAACTTCTCCCTGCTCGCCCCCGCCTACGCCGCCAAGTACGGCCTCGCGGAAGAGGAGTTGAAGGACGTCATCACCCGCATCGCCTGGAAGAACCACGTCAACGGCGCTCGCAACCCCCGCGCCCAGTTCCGCAAGGAGGTGCCGCTGGAGCGCATCCGCTCAGCGCCGATCATCGCGGGCATGCTCGGCGTGTTCGACTGCTCGGGGGTATCCGACGGTTCGGCGGCGGCGATCGTCGTACGGGCCGAAGACGCCTACCGGTACACCGACAAGCCGATCTTCGTGAAGGCGCTGTCCTTCGTCGCGGGCCCGGCCGACGGACTCCTCGATCCCGACTACGACTTCACCACCTTCCCCGAAGTCGTCGTCTCGGCCCAGGAGGCCTACCGGCAGGCGGGCATCACCGACCCGCGCGCCGAGCTCGCCCTCGCGGAAGTCCACGACTGCTTCACACCAACGGAGTTGGTGCTCATGGAGGACTTCGGCTTCTCGGAACGCGGACAGGCTTGGAAGGACGTCACCAGCGGCGCGTTCGATCTGGACGGCTCCCTGCCGGTCAACCCGGACGGCGGCCTGAAGGCCTTCGGCCACCCCATCGGCGCCTCCGGACTGCGCATGATGTTCGAGGCCTGGCTCCAACTGCGCGGCGAGGCACCGCCCGAGCGGACGGTCGGGGCCGTGGCGGAGGGCCGCTCGCTCGCCCTGACCCACAACCTCGGCGGCGGCCCCGGCGAATGCGTCTCGTTCGTGTCCGTCGTGGGCAGCGAACTCACCGACTGAGAAAGGTGGTTGAGTCATGGGACGACTCGACGACAAGATCGCGATCGTGACCGGGGCCGCGTCCGGCATCGGCGCGGCCACCGCCCGCCGCGTGGCGGCCGAGGGCGCCCTCACGGTCGTAGCGGATCTGAACCTCGACGGCGCGAAGGCGGTGACGGAGGAGATCCGGGCGGCAGGCGGATCCGCCACCGCGGTTCCGGTCGACCTGGGTGACATCGACTCCGTACGGGCCATGGTGGCCACGGCAGTTGAGACCTACGGCGGCCTTGACGTCCTGCACAACAACGCGGCGGCCACTCACCTGGCCGCCCGCAAGGACCTCGCCGTCCTGGAGGCCGACCCGGCGGTCTGGGACGACACCATGCGGATCAACCTCCGCGGCACCATGGTCGCGATCCAGGCCGCCGTCCCGCACATGATCGCCCGCGGCGCCGGTTCGATCATCAACACCTCGTCCGGCGCCGGTCTCGCGGGCGACCTGCGCAATCCCGCGTACGGCGCCTCGAAGGCCGCCCTCATCAACCTCACCCAGTACGTCGCCACCCAGTACGGCAAGCAGGGCGTGCGCTGCAACGCCATCGCGCCGGGGTTCATCGTCACGCCGGCGAGCGCCGGTTCGGCGCACGGGGCGATCCGGGAGAAGATGCTCCGCCATCACCTCACCCCGCGCCTCGGCAGGCCGGAGGACGTCGCCTCGGCGGTCGTCTTTCTCGCCTCCGACGAGTCCGCGTTCATCACCGGGCACACTCTGCGTGTGGACGGCGGACTGTTGTCCCACCAGCCGTACGTGGCGGACCTGCGGGACGCCTGAACCACCGTCAGGACAGTGTCTCCGGCTCCAGGTCGCCCAGGTAGGCGGCCCGGACCGCCGGATCGCGGCGCACCTCGTCCGGGGTGCCGGCGCAGATCCGGCGGCCGAAGTCGAGGACGACGACCTGGTCGCAGACGCTCATCACCATGTCGACGTCGTGCTCGACGAGCAGCACCCCCATGCCCCAGTCCTCGGCCAGCCGCCGCACCAGCTCGGCCAACTCCCGTGTCTCGTCGTCGGACAGCCCCGCCGCCGGTTCGTCAAGCAGCAGCACGGACGGTGAGGTCGCCACCGCCCGCGCGATCGCCAGCAACCGCCGCTCGCCGTACGACAGATCGCCCACCGGCCGATCCAGGCTCTCCTGGAGTCCGAACTCCCTTACAGCGACCAGTACTTGGGCGGGCAAAGGGCGGCTGCCGGGGCGGATCATGTCGGTGAGCCAGGTCCACCGCTCGGGTCGCTCGCAGGCGGCGTAGAGGTTGTCCAGGACCGTCATGTCCTCGAACAGCTCCAGCGACTGGAAGGACCGGCTCAGCCCGGCCCCGGCCCGGCGGTGCACCGGCACCCGGGTCACGTCCCGCTCACCGAGGAGGACGCTGCCGGACGCGGCCCGGGTGAAGCCGGTGACGGCGTCGATCGCGGAGGTCTTGCCGGCGCCGTTGGGGCCGATGAGCCCCACCACCCGGCCCGGTTCGACGTCCAGCGAGAGCCCGTCGACGGCGACGACACCGCCGTAGCGGACCGTCAGGTCGCGCACGTGCAGGGGGAGCGGTGCGGCGCGGGGTACGTCCGGCAGGGGGTCCGTCTTCTCCTCGGGTGCGACGGCGGCGCGCTGCGGGCGCAGCTTTCGTTCAAGTCCCCTTGCCTGCCTGCCGAGTTCCTTGGCGATGCCGTCCTGGTTGCCCACCAGGGTCAGTACCAGGACGATCCCGCCGATCAACGGCATCCACTCGCTCAGCCCGGGCAGCACCAGGTCCCCGAACCGGGCGCCGACCGTGCCCGCGGCGAACGTGGCGCCGAACAGCGGGCCGACGAGGAAGCCGACCCCGCCGATGACGGCGAGCCCGAGCGCGGTGACGGAGTCGAAGCTCGCGAAGTCGGAGAACACCACCGACGTCGAGCGGAAGCCGGTCAGCACTCCGGCGAGCGCGGCGATGGCCGAGGACAGGCCGAAGGCGTAGAGCTTGGCCGCGCGGACGTCGATACCGAGGGCGGCGGCGGCCCGCTCGTTGGCCCGTACGGCGATCAGGCGGCGGCCGGTGCGGCTGCGCCGGACGTTGGCGACCACGAGCGCGGCGGCGACGAACAGCACCAGGACCACGGCAGCGTAGCGCTGCGGATGGTCGACCCCGGAGATGCTGATGCCGAAGAGCGTCTGCTTGCCCACCGCGATGCCGTCGCTGCCGGGAGTCGTCGACAGGTCGGTGTTCTGGAAGACCATCGCCTCCAGGGTGGTGCCGAGCCCGAGCGTGATGATCGCGAGGTTCACCCCGCGGGTGCGCACGGCCGGCAGCGCGAACAGCAGGCCGATCGGCACCGTACCCAACACGCCTGCCAGCAGCGCGAGTTCGAAGGGCCAGCCCCAGTCCGCCGCGGCATGCCCGGCGATGAAGGCACCGGTCCCGGCGAGGGCGTAGGCAGCGAGCGAGACCTGTCCCGCGTAACCGGTGACCACGATGATCGACAGGATGATCAGGGAGAGCACCAGCGTGCTGGTGATCGCGTCGGCCCACAGCGGGGTGGACAGGCTCACCAGCACCAGCCCGACCACCACGGCCAGCGCGACCGGGACGGGACGCACCCTGCCCGTGCCCAGGGCCGGGAGCCGGTCGAGGAACGTGCCGCGCAGCGGCAGCGCCCGGCCGCGGGCGACCAGCACCAGAGCGATGAACAGGAACGGCACCGACGAGGCGAGCCCGGTGACGCCCGAGCCGAAACGCGTCAGTTCGGACTGCGCGACCCCCATGACCAGACCGCCCGCCAGAGTGATCGGGAACGACGAGAACCTGCCGATCAGGGCGGCTGCCAGCGCGCTCAGCAGCAGTGTGGTCAGCCCGGTCACCGACAGACCGATCACCGGCACGATCAGGATGGCGGTGAGTCCCGCGAGCGCGGAGCCCAGCGCCCAGTTGCCGGCGGCGATCAGGTCAGGGGACCAGCCGAGCGCGGCGGCGGCGCCCTCGTTCTCGGCGACCGCGGTGGTGCCGAGGCCGAACAGCGTGCGCCTGTAGAGGAGATGGAGCACCGCGGTCACCGCGATCGCGATGCCGAGCAGCCACACACGGTCCTCGGAGACCGTCGCCCCGGCGATCGTCAGCAGCCGGGTGGGCAGCTTGCCAGGGACCAGTTGCAGGCTGTCGCCGTAGCGCTTGACGGCGATCGCGGTGAGCACGATGAACACCGCGAGGGTGCCGACCAGCCGGGCCAGGGTGGACGCCCTGCGCAGCGGGCGGATCACCAACAGGTGGGTGAGCACGCCCAGTACGGCGGAGGTGAGCACTCCGCACGCGGTGGCGGGCCAGTACGGCACACCGTGCTGGACGGCGAGCTCCCACTGGACGTAGGCGCCGGCCATGCCGATCGCGCCGTGCGCGAAGTTCAGGACGCCGGAGCCCCGGTAGACCAGCACGATGCCGTGCGCGGTGAGCGCGTAGAGGGCGCCGAGCCCCAGGCCGAGCAGCGCGAAGCGCAGGACGTCGTCCATCCGAGGAACCTCCCAGACACGGGACGAGACAGTGCATTCATTTAAATAATTGTGCCGAGAGTACTTCACTAACCCAAAAATGCACCCCATGCTGTTCGGCATCTCGACGTCGCCCACTTTGGGCGCGAGCCCCGGAGGGACCATGAACGACTCACGCCTACGCAGAACTGCCGCAGCGAGCGCTCTCGCGGTGACCGGAGCCCTGCTCGCCGCAGGCTGCGGGGGAGGAGCGTCGGCCGACAGCTCGGCCGAGACCTCCTCGCTCAAGGGCACCCCGGTCAAGGTGATGGTCTGGGCGCCGGAGAACACCCAGGGCAGCGCCCAGCCCGGAATCCACCTCACCGCCCAGGCCTACGAGAAGTGGATCAACGCCAACGGCGGGATCAAGGGCGGGCCCCTGAAGGTCGAGTTCTGCAACGAGAAGGGTGACCCCGACGAGGCCGAGAAGTGCGCCCAGCAGGCCGTCGCGGACAAGGTTGCCGCGGTCGTGGGCTCGTACAGCCTCGCAGGGGACCGCTACATGCCCATCCTGCAGAAGGCCGGCATCCCGTACATCGGCGGTACCGGTGTCTCCGCGGCGGAGTTCTCCAACCCGCTGTCCTTCCCGGTCAACGGCGGCACCCCGGTGGTGTTCGCCGCCCACGGCCGCCAACTGGTGGAGCAGGGCTGCAAGAAGATCACCGGCGTACGGTACGACGTGGCCGCCGCGGCCGTGGTCTCGCACTTCCTCACCCTGGGCGCGGTCTCCGCCGGCGGGGCGGCGCCCAAGGACCTCAAGGTGCCGCTCACCGCGACCGACCTCGCCCCACAGGTCGCCGCGACCAAGGGCAGCGACTGCGTGAGCGTCATCCTGGGCACCGCCTCCGACCTGTTCGTGAAGTCGTACGTCCAGTCCGGCGACAAGACCAAGCTCGCCAGCGTCGTCGGCAACCTCACCCCGCAACTGGCCGCGAGCACCGGCGGCAGCGGCAGTCCTCTGGAGGGCGCCGCGATCACCGGCTACTACCCGCCGACCTCCGACGCGGTGTGGAAGGACTTCGTCACCGCGGCCAAGGGCAAGGACATCGACACCACCAACGGCGCCAACGCCACCACCTGGGTCGCCTTGAAGGTCTTCACCGAGGCGGCCAAGAAGCTGCCGACGATCTCGGCCAAGGCGCTGGTGCAGGAACTGAACACCACCGCCGGCATCGACACCGGAGGCCTGACCCCGCCCCTGAACTGGAAGGCGTCAACGGCCCTGCCGATCAAGGGACTCGACCGCATCCACAACACGACCGCCACCGAACTCGTCATCCGCGACGGGAAGATCGAGTGGGCGAAGGCCGGGTCGACATTCGTCGACGTCCGGAAGGTCCTGACGGCCGCGTCGCACGGCTGAGTCCGCTTGGGTACGGCCGGCCGCCGTTTCCGGTCGACTTCGGTTTCCGGCCGACTCCGGTTGAGGAGAGACCTCGTGCACGACACAGAAGTGCCCCTGATAGCGACCCGCGCCCTGTCCACCGGATACGGCAGCCGACCCGTCGTCAGCGACCTCGACCTGGAGGTCCGGCCGGGCGAGGTCGTCGCCCTCCTCGGCCCCAACGGCGCGGGCAAGACCACCACGCTCCGGGCGCTGTCCGGCGACCTGACGCCGATGAGCGGCGAGGTCCGCTGGCTGGGCACGCCCGGCCACGCGCCCCTGCACCGCCGTGCCCGCGAGGGCCTCGCCTATGTCGGCGAACGCGCGGTCTTCACCCGCCTCGACACCACCGAGAACCTACGCGTCGGGCGGGTGCCTGCCGACCGGGCCGTCGAGCTCTTCCCCGAACTCGAAAAACGACTCAGGACCGGCGCGGGCATGCTGTCCGGCGGCGAGCAGCAGATGCTGTCGCTGGCACGGGCCCTGTGCCGCACGCCCCGGCTCCTCCTGGCCGACGAACTCTCCCTGGGTCTCGCCCCGTTGGTCGTCGACCGCCTCCTGCGCGCCGTCCGCGAGGCGGCCGACCAGGGCCTCGGCGCACTGCTGGTCGAACAGCACGTGCACAAGGTGCTCGACATCGCCGACCGCGTCTACGTCCTGCGCCGGGGCCGCGTCGTCATGACCGGCACCCCGAAGGAACTGCGCGGAGACCTCGACGCCATCGAGTCCTCCTACCTCGCGAACAACCCGACGTCCTGACCGATTGAGGTGGTTGCCGTGCCCAGCGCACGCGAACAGATCCGGGCCCTCGCCCGGTCCGGCGAGACCTTCGACCAACCCGCCCACGAGGTACGGGAGTTGCAGCTCGAAGCAGCGCGGGAGGCTTTCGCCGCCCACCGCGAGCGCATCCCGCTGCTGCGCACCCGGGCGGACGAGACCGGCGTACACGGGATCAACGGTCTCGACGACCTCGTACCCCTGCTGTTCTCCCACACCAGCTACAAGTCGTACCCCCTCTCCCTCATCACCGGCGGCCGGTGGGACCGGCTCCTGCGCTGGTACACGACGGTGTCGGTGGTCGAGCCGGGAGACGTCGACGTCGAGGGCGTGAACGACATCGACGAATGGACCGACCGCGTCACCGCCGCCGGCCACCGCCCGTACATCACCAGCGGCACCTCGGGAAAGGTCTCCTTCCTCAACTGCGACACCAGCGACCTGAGTTTCCTGCACGACATCCTGGAGAACCTCACCTGCTGGCCCGAGCCGCTGCCGCCCGAGCGGACCCGCCGCGGCTATCTCCTGGCACCGGCGAGCGGTCCGATGCGCTCGATCGACGGCTACCGCTGGCACGCGGACGTCTTCGCACGACCCGGCGAGACGCACCTGCTCACCGAAGAACCCATGCGTGTCTCGGAGTTGATGAGCAGCGCCCTGCTGCGCCGCCGGATGGCGGAGGGCACCGCGACCCCGCAGGAGATCAGCTCCTTCGAGGCCGCATCCGGGGCCCGCGAGGAGGAACTTGGCGCGGCCGTCGCCCAGATCGTCGACGACATCGCCGCACACCGGACCGAGCCGCTGCTGATCGCCGGGATGAACAACCAGCAGTTCACCCTGATCCAGGCACTGCGGGCCCAGGGCGTACCCGACGGGAGCCTCCACCCGGACACGCTGGTCCTCAGCGGCGGCGGCAACAAGAACGGGGTCCTGCCCGACGACTACCAGCAGCAGTTCGCCGCCTTCTACGACGGCGTACGGCGGGTGCGCAGTTACGGCATGACGGAACTTCAGGGCTCCTGCCTGGCCTGCGAGTCGGGCAACTACCACGTGCCGCCGTGGGTGATCCCACTGGTCCTGGACGAGCCGGGCGAGAAGCTGCTCAACACCGAACAGGGCGTGGTGGAGGGCCGGTTCGCCTTCCTGGACGTCTCGCTGGAGGGCCGGTGGGGCGGGCTGATCAGCGGAGACCGGGTCTTCGTCGACTTCTCGCCCTGCGCCTGCGGCCGACCGGGACCGACCGTCCTGCCCGACATCCGGCGCTACGGCGACCTCGGCGGCGAGGACAAGATCACCTGCGCCGCGACACTCGACTCCTATGTACGAGGGATGATCCACAGTTGACTTCTCTCCCTCGTGGACGAGGGGGATTCCTACGGCTTGCGCCGTGGGGTTTTCTGCTTCGTCGCCGACTGCCCGCCCGGAGAACTCCGTTGAGGTCTTACACCGGCTCCACAGACAGACACCGCCAGCCCGGCGGCCAAAAGGTTCCGTGCCGCGTTCACGTCACGGTCGTGCGTGATGCCGCATACGCAGGTCCAAGTGCGAACGCTGAGAGGCATCGCATGCTGCAGAGCGCCGCAGGCGGAGCACAGTTTGGAGGAGGGGAGGAACCGGTCCACCGCGACGACTTCCCGCCCGTACCAGGCAGCCTTGTACTCCAGCATGGAACGAAACTCGCCCCAGCCCGCGTCGGAGACCGCGCGGGCCAGGCTCCGGTTTTTGACCATGCTGAGCACGGTCAGGTCCTCGATCACGAGCGTTTGGTTTTCGCGCACGAGACGAGTGGTGAGCTGGTGGAGCAGGTCGCGGCGTCGGTCGGCGATCCGGGCATGGATCTTCGCGACCTTCCGCCGGGCCTTGGCCCGGTTGGCTCCCTCGCCTTTGGCCTTGCGGGACAATTCTCGCTGGGCCTTGGCGAGACGGGCACGGTCACGACGCTCGTGCCGCGGGTTGGCGACTTTCTCACCCGTGGAAAGGGCCAGCAGGTGGGTGAGGCCGACATCGATCCCGATCGCCGCGTCAGTGGCGGGAAGCGGTCCTATGGAGGGGTCGTCGCACAGCATCGAGACGAACCAGCGACCGGCCGCGTCCTGCGACACGCTCACGGTGGACGGCTGGGCACCTTCGGGCAACGGCCGTGACCAGACGATGTCCAGTGGCTCCGCCATCTTCGCCAACGTCAGTCGGCCGTCCCGGAAGCGAAAACCGCTGCGGGTGTATTCGGCGGACTTCCGCGATTTCTTCCGCGACTTGGAGCGCGGGTACTTGGCCCGCTTGGCGAAGAAGTGGGTGAACGCAGTCTGTAAATGTCGCAGGGTCTGCTGAAGAGGAACGGACGACACCTCATTGAGAAAGGCGAGTTCTTCGGTGTTCTTCCATGCGGTCAGCATCGCCGAGGTCTGGTTGTAGGTGATCCGTTCCTGCCGCGTCCACGCCTCGCTGCGGGCGGCGAGGGCAAGGTTGTAGACCTTCCGTACGCACCCGAACGTCCGCGACAGCTCGGCCGCCTGCGCATCGCTGGGATGGAAGCGATACCTGAACGCCCGCTTCGTGTCAGTGGCCATGGCTCACAAACTAACTCAGCCAAAGCCGGTGCATCCGCGAAAGGAAGCCTAGGAGCCACTTCAGCACCCCTGGGCTTCCCGATGTCACGAGGGACCGAATCCAACTCACCTGCTGCGTAAGGACACCGATGAGTACTACCACGACGTATGGCGCGCTGGTTCCAGAGACGGAGGTCGTGCACGTGGTGCGCGGCGAGGTCGACCACGGCTCACCCGTCGCGTACGGCCGAGCCGGCTCGGCTTTCACCGCACCGGCACTCGACCTCGACCGTCTCGTCTGGCCGCGCACCGAACCCGGCCCCGCCTTCCACGTGCCGGTCGCGGAGATCGTCGATCTGCTGGTGGAGACCGGCGAGGCCCTCAAAGCCGACCGCGAGGGCCTGCTCGCCGAGGCCCTCGACCGCATGGTCCGGGTCAGCCCGCTCCCCGCGGAGGTCCTCGAACGGGCCTACGCCGTACTGTGGCGCAGCTTCCAACGGCCGGGCCTGTACGCCCAGATCGACCACGAACTCGGCGGAGCGGACGTGCTCGACGGCTGGCGCGAGGTGCACCTGCCCGAGAACCGGACCGCGGCCACCCGCGCGTTCCCTCCCCGCCTGGTGCACATCATCGCCGGCAACGCACCCGGCGTCGCCGCGATGTCCGTCGTACGCGGCGCCCTCACCAAGGGCGTCAACCTCCTGAAGCTGCCCTCGAACGACCTCTTCACCGCGACCGCCATCCTGCGCACGATGGCGGCGGTGGCCCCCGGTCACCCCGTGGTGCGCTCCTTCTCCGCGGTGTACTGGCGCGGCGGCGACGAGACGGTGGAGAGCGTGCTCTTCCGCCCGCAGTTCTTCGACAAACTGGTCGCCTGGGGCGGCGAGTCCACGATCCGCGGCGCACTGCGATACGTCGGCCCGGGCTTCGAACTCGTCTCTTTCGACCCCAAGACGTCCATCTCGCTGATCGGCCGCGAGGCGTTCGAGTCGCCCGAGACCCTCGCCCGAGCCGCAGACGCGGGCGCGGCCGACGCCACCTTCTTCAACCAACAGGCGTGTGTGGCCAGCCGCTTCCAGTTCGTCGAGGGTTCCTGGGCCGACGCCGACCGCTACGCCGCCCTGCTGTGCGAACGGCTGGGCGTGGAAAGGGAGTTCAGCTCGGCCGGCGGTCCACGGGTCACCTCGGCACTGCGTGAGGAGATCGACGTCCTGCGGTCGATGACGCCCGATTACCGGGTGTGGGGCGGCTACGACGGCCAGGGCTTGGTCATCCGCTCGCCCGAACCGGTCGACTTCCACCCGGACGGAAAGATCGTCGACGTCGTCCCCGTCGGCGCGTTGACCGAAGCCGTCGCACACGCCGGAGTGGCCACGCAGACGGTCGGCGTGTACCCGGACACCCGCAAGGCGGAACTGCGCGACGCCCTCGCCTGCGCCGGAGTGCAGCGCGTGGTCTCCCTCGGCAGGGCGGGCGGAATGCCGCCGGGCCTCTCCCACGACGGCTTCTATCCGCTGCAACGGCTCATGCGCTGGGTGAACGACGAGTGACGAGTTCTCCTTGCGGAAGTGGTAACTCCGCCCGGGCGAAGGGCAGAACGGGGCCATGCGAGACGACAAGGACCCAACGAGTCCCTGGAGGTGGTGACTTGACCGTCATCGTCGGCCTGGTCCATCGGGGGCGGGTGCACATCGCCGGAGACTCGGCAGGCAGCAGCGGTTCGCAGCTCACGATCCGCCGCGACCCGAAGGTTTTCGCCAACGGTCCCTATGTACTCGGGTTCACATCCTCGTTCCGTATGGGCCAGCTCCTGCACTACGCGTTCGAGGCACCACACCCCGAAGGCGACCTCGACCGATTCATGGCCACGCGCTTCATCAACGCCGTCCGCGCCTGCCTCAAGGACGGTGGCTGGGCCCGCAAGGACTCCGAGCAAGAACAGGCAGGCGTCTTCCTCGTAGGTGTCCACGGCCGCCTCTTCGAGGTCCATGACGACTATCAAGTCGGCGAGCCCGCCGTGGGGTATGCCGCTGTGGGCTCCGGGGACGAGTTGGCCCTCGGCGCCCTTCATGCCACCGCCGAGCTCGGCCTCAAACCGCGAAGGCGGCTGACTGCCGCCCTGCGTGCCGCAGATCATCACAGCGCATACGTCTCCGCCCCGTACGCCTACGTCAGGACACCCCGCTGAACCAACCCGCGGGAGGGCGGGAGCCGGCCGGCCACGCGCCGCGGACAACGCACCAGCGCGCGCGGTTCGCCGGCGGTGCCGTTCCAGGGATCCTTGAACGCCGTGTCACCCGGGTCGGATGCGGCGACCGAGCCGCCGCAGTCCGGTACCGCGGCGGGTGGGGCGGGGTGTGTCACTCCGTGCTGCGTAGGGCGAGCCAGGTCTCGTGGCCCACGATGCCGTCGGCGTCGAGCAGCTTGTCGCTCTGAAAGCTCCGCACCGCGGACTCGGTTCCGGCACCGAAGTCGCCGTCCACGCCTGTGTTCCCGACGCCATATCCGCGCTTCGTCAGCATGCACTGCACCTGCAGCACACGCTTGCCGCTGTCCCCCAGGCGCGTGCGTCCGTTGCCGCGGTAATACGTGCAGTCCGAGATCCAGGCCGGGGTCGCGGGCTCGGTGGTGGGCGGACTGCTCGGAGAGGACGAGGGAGTCGAGTCGGCCGAGGCGCTTGGATCGGCATCGGAAGCGGAGGGAGTGCCGTGCACCGCCGGTGCGGCGGAGCCGGAATCCCCGGGGTTCGCGGCCGCGCCGTTCGGGTTCGCGGCGCCGTCGACGTTCGTGCCGGACGCGGCTCTCGCGTCCGAGGCCCCGGGTATCGGTGACAAGGCGGTGCCGCCGGGCACGGTGCGGCCGGTCGTCGTAGCGGTCCCCGGGGCGGAAGCGGCGGGCGGGGTGTCATGGCGACTGAGCACGAAGACCCCTGCGGCCACCGCGCAGACGGCGATGCCCACGGCAACGGACTGTACCGACTTTCTCCGTGCCCAGGTGCGGACCCTGCTCTCCTGGGGGCGTGCCGATGGTGTCCCGGAGGCGTCGGCGGCGGCCACCACCGGTGGTTCGAGAACGGGCGCACCAGGTTGGCCGCCCCGCCCGGCCGGTGCCGACGGCATCGCCATCGGCCGTTCGTCAGGAGACCGTAATCGGGCTTGGGATGCGACGGGGATGCGGTACAGCACCTCGTACGCCCGCTGCCGGGCGAGCAGTTGGTCGGCGAGCGGCTCGGGCCACACGGTCGATTCGGCGAGTTCCCCGGCGGCATTGGTCAAGTCCTGTCCTGTGGGCCGCCGTTCGGGTTCTTTGGCCAGGCAGGCGGTCAGTAGTGAGCCGAGTGCCGCGTCGGCGGCCGAGATCTCGGCGAGAAGCTCGGGATCCGGCTCCTCGAATGCCACCCGGTGCATTACGTCGAGTCCCGTACCGTCGCCGAACGGGGCACGTCCCGCCGCCGCGTACACCAGAGTCCCGGCGAGTGAGAACACGTCCGACGCCGTTTCGGATCTGCCGGTCCTCAAGTGTTCCGGCGACATGTAGGCCGGAGTTCCCACCCGGACACCCGTGCCGGTGATCGTGCTGGCGTCCATGGCCTTCGAAATGCCGAAGTCGATCACATGCGCGCCCTCGACGGACACCAGTACGTTGGACGGCTTCAGATCCCGGTGCACGATCCCCGTGGCCGCGAGGTCGGCCAGCGCCTGCCCCAGTTCCGCCACCAGACGCCAGACCGCGGCCGTTTCCAGGGCGCCGTGCTCCCGTACGGCATGCGCAAGATCGAGTCCCGGGAGGTACTCGGTGGCCATCCACAGCAACTTGTCCTGGAAGCCCGTGCCGCGCAGTCTCGGTGTGTGCGACGTGCTGACCTGTTCGTGCACCGACGCTTCACGCTCGAACCGGCGCCGGAAGTCCGGATCGTCCGCGTACTCCGGCCTGATCACCTTCACTGCGGCCAGACCGGGAGAGCCGTCCGCCGGACGTGCCAGATAGACCCGTCCCATACCGCCGCGGCCGAGCAGTGCCAGCGGCGTATAGGGGCCGATGCGGTCCGGGTCGCCGAGGCGTAGGGGTGAGGCACCGGTCTGCCGGACTGCGGCGGCCTCGTTCGTTGCCAAGTCCGGTGGCATCGGCCGCTGTTCTGACAAGGATCCCCCGAAGTGATGTGTGCCGTACGTCAGTTCGGCCCCAAGGGATCACGAGGCTAGCCGAGCGGTGGCGTACGTTCAGGGTTTCCCGCACTTCCGTTCCCCCGGTGGGCTGTTCAGGACGCCTCGATCAAGCCTCGCCAGGAAGGGGGCTCCTCGGCCGAAGACAGCGTTCGGCGCGCCGCTGTGCCCGCCTGAGCGAAGGCCTCGGCCGCCGCTGTGGCGGCCGAGGCCTTGGCGCAACACGTGTCTCTTCAGTATCCGATCGTGAAGCGCCTCTGCACGAACTGCGGCAGCTCCGCCTCGTCGATCAGGGCGACCGCCGCGTCCTCCGCCGAGATGCGGCTGCGCCCCTCCGCGTC
This sequence comes from Streptomyces sp. NPDC001002, assembly GCF_053599215.1. NCBI lineage: Bacteria > Bacillati > Actinomycetota > Actinomycetes > Kitasatosporales > Streptomycetaceae > Streptomyces > Streptomyces sp. NPDC001002. Next base: position 22,784 of record NZ_JBSFLV010000008.1, read on the forward strand.
GCGAACCGCTTGATCGCCCCCGGTGCGGAAGCGGCCGGTACGCTCGCCGGGGGCGATCTCCTCGGCGGGGCTGAAGTAGGTCCACAGCCGGTTCGAGGTGCGCAGGACGTTGAAACCGTCGCGGGCACCGCGCGCCGACGCCGCGTAGGCGCGGGGCAGCCCAAGCTGGTCGAGGATCTCGTGCATGCGCTCGGCCGAGTCGGCGAGCACCAGCCCGGGCTCGACCTCCAGGCTGCCTGCGCCGCCGATCACGATCAGCCGGATCCGCGGATGGCTCTCCAGCGCCTTCAACAAGGCGCGCGCCACGCTGGAGTGGGTCGTGGGGTCGGCGATCGAACGCCGGACGGTGTCCTCGAAGTCTTTGGCGGCGTTGCCGGGCTGGTAGCCGCTGATGAGAACGTCGAGGCCGGGCAGTACGGCCGTGATGCTCGCCGCGTCCAGGACGTCGACGCTCGCCCAGGTGATGTTCTCTCGCTTCTCGTCGGCCTGCGGCTGCGAGGCGTCTCGGCTCAGTGCCCTGACGTGATGTCCTCGGTCGAGGGCTTCGGTAACGACCCGGCTGCCGATGGTCCCGGTGGCTCCGACGACTCCGATGTGCATGGTTCCCCCTCTTCATGCGGATGTGAAGGCGCAATCAACCAAGTTGGATACGCCGTGCGTTTACTATACGCCGTGAAGATTGTTCACGGCATCCAATCTTGGTGACGCTGTAGAGTATGCAGGTGGCAGGTACAGCGAGCAGGGCGAGAAGCACGGGGCGACGCGAGCGGCTGCGGGCCGAGACGACGGCCGAAATCAAGAACGTGGCGCTGGTGTTGATGGCCGCTGGCGGGCCCGAGGCCATTACCCTTCGGGCCATCGCCCGCGAGATGGGCATGACGGCCAACGCCATCTACGGCTACTTCGCCACCCGCGACGACCTGATCACCGTGCTCATCAACGACGTGTACACCGAGTTGGCCGACGCCGTGGACGCCGCCTGGGAGAGCGCCTCCGCCAAGGGGCCAGCCGCCCGGATCCAGAGCTGGGCCGACGCCTTCCGCAGTTGGGCCCTGGCCAACCCCGAGGGCTTCCGGCTCGTCTACGGTGATCCCGTTCCCGGCTACAACACCCCCCACGGAGGCGCCGCCCCGGAGGCTGCCCACCGGGTCTGCGCGGGACTCACCGCGCTCGCGGCAGCCGCCTGGCCGCACGCCGAACACCTCCATGAGAGCAGCGAGTTCGGGTGGTCCGACTTCGACGCCGGGCTCGTCGACAAAGTCCGCACGGACTTTCCCGGCCTGCCGCCCGCTGCCGTCGCGCTCGCCCTGCGCCTCTGGGGGCGCCTGCACGGCCTTGTCTCGCTGGAGATCTACGGCCATCTGCGTAATCAGACGACCAATCCGGACAAGCTCTTCCGGGAGGAAGTGACCCAGCTCGTACGGTCGTTGGACATCCCGCCGCGAAGCTGAAGCATCCGCCGGGACGAGCCTGTCGGGCAGCCGCAGCAGGCCTTCTCCTCGGGAGGCCTTCGAGAGCAGTGGCTTGATCTCTGAGGCGAATGGCGGACGGGGCCTCGCCGGACTGCGGTTACACCTACCAGACGTCTTCTGCCGCCAAGCCGGACGGCTCCTTCGCGGTGTCGGCGACGGTGCAATAGACAACGACCGTGGCTGACGCCGAAGCACGACCCGTGCCGGCGGTAGTCAACCTCCAGCGCCTGGGCAGTGTCAGGGCCAAGCCCGGTCCGACCGTCCGGCCCTGCACAGTGTCACTCGCCGCGCCAGGACTCCAGCCGCTGCGCGACGGCGCGCAGATCGGCTTCCTGCCCCCGGACCGCCCGGGCGAGTTCGTACAGATCGTCGTCCTTGGCCTGGAGAGGCTGACCGGAGACGTGCATGTACTGGCTGGCGCAGGCCCAGCCGATGACCAGGTTGTAGTCGGTGAAGGGGCGCAGCAGTAGCGCGGTGTGCAGGAAAGTGGCGGCTCGGGAGGCGGCCTCTTCGTAGTACAGGACCCCACGCTCCCGCTCGAACGTGTGCCGGTCTGCCATGAACCCCAGTGCGCCCCAGTCGGCGATGGGCACGTTGAGCGGGGAGATCGCCGACTGGATCTGCAGGACCCAGCCGACATCGACACGGATGATCGGGCTCACCGCTGTCCCTCGGGAAAGCGGGCCACGACACCGGGCAGCACCCGGGCGGCTTCCTCGACCGCCCCCTCCACGAAGGCGAGCCGGTCTGCCTCCTGCACGGTCACATCGTGCACGTGCTGCTTCAGACTCCGACCCGTGAGCGCTGCCCGTTCGCGGAGCCGGGCCATCTCGTCTTCGGTGAATTCCACGTTGAGTGCAGGCATGAACGCAAGGTACCGCACTCGGTACCGGGAGCGGTACCTCGCGTCGCGTGATCCAGCACGGGGGGACGGCTGGGCGGCGCCGGGCGACTCCTGTTGTCGGGCGATGAGGATCTGGACAAAGGGGCTTTGCCGAGGTCTTCACTGTCTGCCGGCGACCATGCGCAGGGTGGGTTCGCTGCGGAGTCTTACGAAGATGACGCCCAGAGCGACGGCCTGTATGAGGGCGCAGACCAGGATGACGGTGCCGAGGTGCGCCGGCGGGGTGAGCGCTACGAGGATGCCGGCTGCGGGGAAGGGCAGCAGAAGCAGCAGCATCGTGAAGGAGAGGGTGGCGCCGAGCGCGGTGACGGGGATGATCAGCGAACGCACTGTGCGCAACACGACCGTGAGGCCACCGTCTCCCGCCATGAAGATCGCTATGAGGACGGTGTAGGAGCCGTAGGACGGAGCTTCGGCAATGGCGAGACACGCGGCGGAGGCGAGCGTCGCCGACACTGTGCCCACCCCCCAGAGGTCGAGACGGCGCACCGCAAGGCGGCAGCATGTGATCGCCAGCAAGGTCGCCGCGGCGGCGGCCGACCACATGGCGCCGACGTCGGCGGAAGAACGCCCGAAGGTCTCCACCACGATCACAGGACTGGCCGACTGGAGCAGCCCGAGGGCGAGGTTGGAACAGGCCAGCCCGGCCACCAGCCAGCCCAGGACGGGAAGCGTCAGCAGAGTATGCAGGCCCAGGCGTAGCGCACTGTTGTTTCCTGCGGCGTCGGAGCGTGCGGCGCGCAACGGGGTCGGGGGAGTCTGCAGACCGAGTACGGCGGCCACCAAGGACACCGCGCTCAGACACCCGAGCATCCATCCCGGCCCTGCCAGGAGAAGGAATCCGGCGATCAGTGGGCCGACGACCGCGGCCGTCAGGTCGATGCCGACGAGGACCGCCTGGATTCCATGAGACCGCGTTTTGTCCCGCCGGGTGGCGATCGCTCCGACTGCTTCATTGGCGACGAAACCGAACTGGGAGAGGGTGCCGGTGACGGCCGCCAGAGACAGCACGACCGCGGTCTCGGACGTGCCCCGCGGAAGCATGAGCAGGGCGACCGCCGCGAGTGCCACCACTGTGGCGCGGGCGAGGGAGGCGATGAAGCAGACGATTGCCGCGCCCCGGCGGTCCACGGCACGGCTGGCCGGGACGAACGCCACGATCCGCGGAGTCCACTCCAACGCGAACGCCAGGCCGGTCAAGGACGGGGAACCGGTAATGGTGAGGACCAGCAGCGGCATGGCGTACGTCGCCATGGAGAACGCCAGCGCGTCACCCGCGCGCGGAGCATAGATGCGCCGAAAGGGACTGCCGGACGGAACGGCGGCATGCCGACCGGCAGGCAGGTTCTCGTGCACGGTGATGGCCACGAAAGAGGGAAGCTTTCGATGAGATGTGTCGGAGACGAGGAGGAATCCCGGTCACTTGTGGGGAAAGGCGTGAGGGGAAAGGGACCAGGTTGCGGCAGGTTCTCGTGGGATTGGCCAAGGCGGTCAGAGGGGGACCGAGTTGCATCTGCGCTCATCACGCGACACGCGAGGTGACCTGGCCTCCACTTCTGGGAAGGAAGAGCAACTGGCGTGCAATCACCGGCATTTGACGATCGGACTATACCGCTCTCAAGGTGACGTGGCATATACGGTCTGGGATTCTTCCGTCGGAAACGAAATGCCCATCTCCGGCCTAAAAGGGCCTGGCTGCAAGATATGCGGTTGTATCAGGCCGATACCGGTGGCCACTCTCTCAATACGGACGCGACCCCTGCTGAAGTGCAGGGCTTGCCGATGTCAGGTGGGCCGGTGGGTGAGCTCATCGGTGTGGCCGACGGACGTCCGGTGCTCGACCAGCTCACCCCTGGCCCCGGGGCCGCGCGAGTTGCCCGGCACGGAATCTCCTCTTTCCTCACCTGACGCAGAGATGTACGTTTGTGCGTACTTTCTTCGATTCGCTATGCCCTCGGCTGCCGCACGTTTGGATCGACCCTGTAGTGATGGACCTGGCCACGCGTCGCCGTCGTACGGCGTTGTTCCTTCTCTTCCTCGTGCCGGGTCTGTCGATCTCCTCCTGGGTGACACGAACCCCCGACATCAGAGACCAACTGGGCGCCTCGACCGCGCAGATGGGCATCGTCCTGTTCGGCCTGTCGGTCGGCTCCATGCTCGGTGTCCTCGGCTCCGGTGCGCTGGTGGCGAGGTTCGGGACCCGGCCGGTCATGGGTGTGGGGACTGTGCTCGTCATTCTCAGCATGGTGGTGATCGGCTGCGGAGCATGGTGGTCGTCCGCGTCCGTCGTCATGGCGGGGCTCTTCCTCTTCGGCGCCGGCATGGGTGGGGGCGAGGTTGCGGTCAACGTCGACGGCGCCGACGTCGAGCAGATCACCGGCCGAACGGTCCTGCCCACACTCCACGGATTCTTCAGCCTCGGAACCGTGGTTGGAGCTTCGCTCGGCATTGTGTGCACCGCTGTCGGGTTCCCCGTGCAGTGGCACCTGGCCACCATCGCGGTCGTCACCGCGGCGATGTTCGTCTACGCCCTGCGGGCCATCCCCAAGGCTGTCGGCAAGACCGTTGCCACCAAGCAGACCGGCACCGCGGAAAGGCCGCAGCGTCCGGCGGTCTGGAAGGACCGGCGCCTGCTGCTGATCGGCGGCATCATCCTGACGATGGCGCTGGCCGAAGGCGCCGCCAACGACTGGCTGCCCCTGCTCATGGTCGACGGACACGACATGGACCCCGCCCTGGGATCCGCCGTCTACACGGGTTTCGCCGCCGCCATGACCATTGGTCGCTTCGGCGGAGGCTTCTTCATCAACCGCTACGGCCGCGCTCCCGTCGTGCGCGCCAGCGCGATCTCCGCCGCCCTCGGCCTCTCCGCCGTCATCTTCGTCGACAACGGACTCATTGCCGGAGCGGCCGTCCTCCTCTGGGGACTGGGCGCGTCCCTCGGGTTCCCCCTCGCGCTCTCCGCGGCCGGTGACTCCGGGTCCGACTCGGCCGCACGGGTCAGCCTCGTCGCGATGATGGGCTATGTCGCCTTCCTGGTGGGACCTCCCGGCCTGGGCTTCCTCGGCGACCACTACGGCCTGCGCGCAGCGATGATCGTCGTCCTCGCCTTCGTTACCGTCGCGATCTTCCTTGCCCCCGCCGTCAACACCCGCCGCACAACACCGACGAGCCCCACGGGCGGCCCCCAACCTGCACCGGCAGACGAACACCACGGCCGCACCGGTCACTGAGTACCTGCTGTCTAACTGATCGTTTCAGAATGAGATCGTGATCTCGACTTCTCGGCGACACAGATCTCGTTGATGCCACGGAACCGGTTGCTCTTCTTGCACGTTGCCTCGACAGGCCTATGAGGGGGAAGAACCTTGTCGAGCTTGAGCTTCCCGCCGGTGCGGGCGGTCGGACGTGGGGCGACCTGGTACCGCGGCGACAGCCATATCCACTCCTTGCGCTCGGACGGAGGAGAACTCACTCCGGAAGAGTTGGCGCTCCGAGCCCGCGCTGCCGGGCTCGACTTCATCGCGACGACAGAGCACAAAGCCGCTGCGGAACCAGGTGCATGGAGGCATCTGGCCGCTGATGACTTCTTGATTATTCTCGGCCAGGAAGTGACCACGAAGACCGGGCACTGGCTCGCGCTCGGCCTTCGTCCCGGCCAGTCCGTCGACTGGAACTATGGGGTCGGAGACGAACGGATCGATCAGTGTCTGGACCAGGTCCATCGGGTGAGAGGCCTATGTGTAGTGGCGCACCCGCATGCGCCCTACGCATCGGGCGACTTCATGTACCCCTTCCAGGGCTTCGACGTGGTGGAGGTATGGAACGGGTCATGGACTTCTGACCAGCCCTGGCAGGCTGACAACGAGGTTGCCCTGGCCGAATGGGGGCGGAGGCTCGCAGCCGACATTCAGTCGGGTTCGTGGCGGCCGGCGATGGGCAACAGCGACACGCACTTGGAGGGGCAGATTGGCATCCCTCACACGGTGGTCTTCGCTGAAGAGTTGAGCACGGAGGCGATCCTGGCGGGGATTCGCTCTGGCCGGACCTGGATTGCCGAGTCGGCAGCCGTGGAGGTGTCGTTCACGGCCCATTTGGAGGGCCGCATCGCCGGAGTGGGAGAGCGACTCGCAACACATGGTGGGCAAGTAGAGGTCCGCGCAGTGGTACAGGGCGTGCCAGCGGCGACTGTCAGTTTCCACACCGATCGAGAGAAGGTCCACCACGCGGTCGTTCCGGGTGATGGAGCAGGTCTGGTGCAGTGGTACACGACGGCCGAGGACTCGGCGTTCGTCCGCATCGAGGTCCGCCATCCCGACGGGACCGTCGCCGCACTCACCAATCCGATCATCCTGTTCTGACTGATCGCTTCATTGCGCGGTGCGCAGGCGACGGAGGCAGATGAGGCTGCAGGCCAGTTCGAGCAGGCCCTGGTGCAGGTCGGCGCGTCGTTCATTGCGGATCCGAAGTCGCTTGAACTGGTGCAGCCAGGCGAAGGCGCGCTCCACCACCCAACGCACCTTGCCGAGCCCGGAACCGTGACCGACGCCGCGTCGGTCGATCAGCGGCTTGATGCCGCGCTTCCACAGCAGTCGGCGGTGCTTGTCGAAGTCATAACCTCGGTCGGCGTACAAGCGTCGGGGCTTGCGGCGGGGCCGTCCACGCAAACCCCGGATCGGCGGGACCGCGTCCAGTAGGGGTAGAAGCTGGGTGACATCGTGCCGGTTGCCGCCCGTGAGGGTCACGGCGAGCGGGGTTCCGTGCCGGTCAACGATGAGGTGGTGCTTGGAGCCGAGTCGAGCCCGGTCGACAGGCGAGGGGCCGACGTGATCCCCCCTTTGAGTGCTCGGACATGCGAGCCGTCCACGGCGCAGTCGTTGAGGTCCAGCAGGTCGGCGCGGCGCGCTCGTTCAACAGGACGGCGTGTAGGCAGGGCCAGACGCCGGCCTCGGTCCAGTCCCGCAGTCGGCGCCAGGCCGTGACTCCCGAGCAGCCCACAGTTTCCGCCGGGACGTCCCTCCGGGCGACGCCGGTCCGCAACACGTACATCACACCCGCGAGCGCTGTCCGATCGGGAACACGCAACCGCCCTGGATGACGGCGGCGCCGCTCGGGTGCCGGTGGCAGCAGCGGAGCAACCCGCTCCCAGAGGTCGTCGGGAACAGGATCCGAAGGCACATCTGACACCTTGCCGACCTAGATCATCGAGTACAAGGGCAACAGCACATGACGTTCGATGAGAAGCTCTGCGTGAGCCACAGGTCCGGCTCATCAGCCCAGGTAGAAGCCCTCGCCCTTCTCGTTGGGCTGCAGCGGTGCAAACTGCCGCAGTTCGCTACCCCGGATCATCCACATGCGGAAGAACCCCTCCTCCTGATCCATAACCAGGAGCTGTACCAGGTGCGGCTCGCACCACGGCATCTCGAACACACGCTGCTTGAGGGCGTCGAGGTTGGCATGGTTCACAGCACCCGCCCACACCTCGCACTCGGGATGCTTCCAGCCACCCCATTGGTCGGTCTCAGGACTCGTGAGCAGCTTCAAGAAGCCGACCCCGTAGACCTCCGGTTGAGCACGACGAGGGGCATCCGTCCGCAGCCACTCGCTCAACGCCTCCACACTTGCGCTGTCAGCCAGGTCTACCGAAATCATCACGTTCGCCACTCAACTCATAGCGAGCGTTGTACAGCAGCAGCCAGCGTCCCTGCCTGACTTTTCCCTGGCACGTCAACGTGCCTACCTGCTCTCCCACGGTCCTGCACTGCTCATCCTGAAACGATCGGAAAGTCAAGACGAGGAACTTGTGCGGGTGCCTGTCTCTGAGCCCGCGGTTGCGGTGTGTGGCATGGATGTCACTACGGTTCGAGTAGTTGGAGCACGTGTGGCCAGCTGTCGGCTTTTGCCTGGGCGTTTGTTGCGCGGGTTCCGCCCAGGGGGCCGGCGCCACTGTCAACGCTGTCGGGGAGGTAGGGGACGGTCGCAAGGGCGTGTCCGGCTTTCGGGTAGAGCAGGGCTTGATACGTGTGGCCGCTTTCGTTGTGTTCGCGTGCGATCGACTCGGCGGAAGGCAGCGATCCCCATATCCGGTCGTCGCCGCCGGCGATGGCCAGGACGGTGCCGCGGACGTGGTTGAGCGGGATGGGGACCAACTGCAGTCCCTTGCCGTTTCTGGTCCATGCGGCATGTCCTTGCCCGCAGCTGAGACACCCTTGGTAATAGGCTCCGTTGGTGTTTCGGCTGGGCATGTACACCACGGAATTGTCGACCAGGTCGGGGTAGTACTGGACCATCAGCTGGGCGGCTTCGGATCCACGTGATGCCCCGATGATCGTGAGGCGTTCGGGGTCCGCCTGTGGCTGGGCGGCCAGCTTCCGGGCGGCGGAGACGAAGTACTCCAGGGCAATGCCGGACAGGTTCTTGGGCCGTCCCTGACAGCTGAAGTAGCACAGAGCCAGAGCGGGATGGCCGCGGGAGGCCAGCAGCGCTGCCGCGAGCGGGGACGCGGTACCGCCTTCCGAGCCGCCGACGAGCAGGACCGGGGCCCGGCGAGGTCCGCCCGAGGGAGGAAGGAAGAGCTCCCCGTTCAGTTTGTCGTGAGCCACGGTGAGTGCCGTGTGACGCACTCCGCTCACAGTCCAGTTACGGGTGAGTCGTTGCTGGGCGATGGTGCGGCCGCCGGCTTCGACTGTGAGGCGCACCTGGTACGAGGCGGCCTTCTGCAGATCAGCGGTGTGGAACCAGCTCTCGTCAGGATCGCCCTGCGCGGGGGTCATGGACCAGAACAGGCCCATACCGTCGGCGCCCCGGTACGTCCCGGCCGTGGGCTTGGCGCGGTCCAGGTCGAGGACACCCCTCTTGTCGGCCTTGAAGTCGGCGCGGCCTGTCCAGGCCATGCCTTCGGCGTCAGTGGCCCGGGCCGTGACCGCGACCTTCTCTCCGGAGGCGAGATCGCCGATCCGGATGTGCACCGGTTCGTCTGCGAAAGCAACCGGCTTGTCCACGGAGATGGTGGCCGTTCGACTGTGCTGGACGTCCGTTTCATGGTTTGCGCCGCAGCCGGCGGAGGCCAGCAGGACCAGAGCCACCGCGCTGGTGGTGATGTGTCTTCCCGCTCTCTGCATACGTGCAGTGTGATCGTCTACCGCCTGGGAACGGAAGGGCGGAAAGAGGCAGTTGCTGTTGCAGGTCGGTGTGGAGGCTGGTGTCGATGCCGGTCCGTCACCTGAGGTCAGGCTGCCTGTTCCGGCTTTGGCACTTACTGATTGTCTCAGAGCCTCATGCTGAAACGATCAGTAAGTCCCGTTCGCTGTAGGCCTGTCGAGCACCTTCGAGGAATGGGTGACCTGGTGTATCGAGTGGGCTGCGACCCGTGGTGCCACTTCCTGGTCGGCGCCGGGGCGGAGGGCTGGGGCAATGAGGGGGAAGCCGGAGACTGGCGGAAGGCGGTGGGGTGCCTAATCGACAGTTGGTGTCGAAGGTCCGTTATCCCAAGGGGCGCTGGCTGGTTGCGTTGGGTCGGTGGTTGGTTCTGTTGAGTGTTTCGGTCTCGGTCGTGGTTTGACTGTCCCTCTACCGGCATGCTCCGGGCGGGCCGTGCCGGGCCGCGGGGTCCCTGAGTACCCTCCGTTCAGCCGGCGTTGAACGCGTCGGCGACGGTCAGTGTGTCCTCGTACAGGTGCATGCGGACGATCCGGCCGTCCTCGACCGCCAGGTGCATGGCCACTGGTGTGGTGAACTCCTTGCCGGTGGCCGCGACGGAGTGGGTGAAGACCGCGAGCAGCACCACGTCACCGCCGTCGACGATGAAGCGCTCCAGCACGACCTTGCTTCTGTCGGGCGCGAAGTGCGGCCACATCGTGGTGAAGTAGGGTGCGACGTCTTCCCGGCGGGTACGGCGCCCGGTCCAGGGCAGTGCGTCGCTGCCGGGGACGTGCCAGTCGATCTCCTCGGAGAACACTTCCTGGATGCCGCCGGGGTCCTGCCTGCCGAGGCGTTCCAGGAACTTCTCGACCACGGTCCGCGAGAGTTGAGCGTCTGTCGCCATTGTCCTTGCCCTTTGTCTCTTCGTCTGATTGAGATATGCCGTTGATGTAACAGTTTTTGTTACATCGATGTGCGCGAAAAGCCGTCCCCTTCAATCAGGGGAAGCTGATGGTTCGAGGTCAGGCGGCTTTGAGGATGTCCCGCAGCACGTCCTCCAGCGTTGTCCTGGCCAGCTCCCTGCGTAGGGCGGCCTCTACGTCGCCGTACACGGCGGTCATCGCCGGCCCGATGCCGTGGCCCACGACGCACTCGGGGTCCGGTGTCGTGCGATGCAGGGCGAAGACCGGTCCCGGTTCGATCGCCTCGTAGACGTCGAGCAGAGTGATCGCCGCCAGGTCCCGCGCGAGCGTCCAGCCCGCCCCCGCCCCCCGCCGTGAATCGGCCAGGCCGGCCTTGCGTAGCTCGCCCAGCAGGCGGCGGATCACCACGGGGTTGGTGTTGACGCTCGTCGCGATCTGCTCGGAGGTGGCGACCTCGTGGCCGCGTCGTTGATACAGCCCGATCCATGTCAGGGTGTGCGCCGCGACGGTCAGTCTGCTGTTGGCGCTCACGTCGGACTTCATCTCCCTCGCCCCGCGGTTCTTGTTGTAACCGTAGTTGTTACAACTGGATGCGGCAAGCCATGCTGGTGACAGGGCAGACATGGCCAAGAAGCACGCTGCCCGCGAGGACACCATCACCGAGTACTTGCACCGAGTGGTGGGTGATCCGGTCAGCGTCGATGTGCTCGACGTTTGCGACGGCGGGGGCATCCTCAGCCCCACCTGCGTGCCGGCTGTTCAGATGGTTCCTGCCGGTCACCCGGAGAGAGCGAGGTCTTGCAGGGACCACGATGGTCGATGACACGGTCAGCCGGCGGCTTCGGCACACCGAACAGTGGTAGGCCCCACGGCGACCCTCGCGGGCCGGATTCACGCCGTCGCGCCACAGCGCGAAGGCAGTTGCGCATTCGGTTCGGTGGGGGACTGCCTGGAGCCGCTGCTACCGCAGCCCGGCTCTGCCCACTGCGGCCCGTCTCGTAGTCACATTCCCCGGTGGCGACACATAGCGGTACGTGGCCGTGGTGGCAGCAGGCCGCGTTCCTCGCGGAACCGTAGCGTCGACGAGTCAGCCGGCGAGGGGGGACCGGTCTGTTGTGGTGTGGGGCACGCGGAGATGTTCCAGCAGGAGTCCTTCGCGGGTGGACCAGGGACAGATCTCGACACTCTTGGCGCCGCAGGCCTCTATGAGGGCTTGCGCGACCAGGGCTCCGGCCAGGGACTGTTCGGCTCGGTGCCGGGAGATTCCCGGCAGCTTGCCACGGCGCGACGGCTTCGCCCCGGCCAACAGGGCGACCGCAGTGCGCAGTTGGGGCAGGGTCAACTGCCGTCCGGCTCGTGGCGCCTTTCCCCTTGCCGCGGCGAGCCGGGCGAGCTGTTCGAAGGTCTTGGAGCAAGCCAGCACCCGCACGCCCGGTTCGGCGAGCGGCAGGTCGGGGACGGCTGCCAGGGACTGGCGCAGGTACTCGCGGATCTCGACCAGTCGGCGTCGGGACGGTGCCGTGCCGCCGGGTAGCCAGTCCCGGGTGATCCTGCGCGCGCCCAGCGGCAGCGAGTGGACGGAGCGGGGCTGGTCCTTGGTGCCAGAGGCGATCTCGACGGTTCCGCCGCCGATGTCCAGGACGAGCAGACGCCCGGCCGCCGGGCCCGCCCACTGGCGGGCGGCCACGTAGGCCAGCCGTGCTTCCTCCTCGCCGGTCAGCACTCGCAGGTGGGTGCCGGTGGCGCGTGCCACATGCGCGATGATCGCGTCCCGGTTGGGCGCGTCCCGGATGACGGACGTGGCGAACGCGAAGACTTCCGGTCCGCGCAGGCGCGGGTTCGCGGCGACGGCCTCGGCCACTGCCCGCTCGACGCTTTTCACGCCGGCCCTCTCCAGCCGTCCCTTGCGGTCGAGGGTCTCGTGCAGCCTCAGCCGTACCTTGCGGGAGAACACCGGCTCCAGCACCGCACCCGGGCGCCGCCGCACGACCGTCAGTAGAGCACTGTGGCACCCGACATCGAGCACGCCTGCCTGCCGCACTTCATCGCCTCCTCAGGCCTCGCGCTCGACGCGACCGGCTTCTTCTTCAGCCCTCCGGCAGTCGAGACGACGGCGTGTCGGGTTTCCGGCCCAGCGTATGAGCATATCGTGGCTGCCCGCGTACCCTCCGACCTGTCCCCGAAGCAGCCGTCCTGCAGCTTGCCGGACCGACGCGGGCTCAGCCCGGGGAGGGGGCTGCTGAAGCGGTTGCCGGGCGCCGTCGTTGCAGTCCCGCGGACGGCGCCCGGTACGTCATGCGCGCGCCATAGCCCGGGTTGCGGGGTAGGTGCTGCCTGCGGACCTACTGCTCCCTTTGGCCACGTGCGGGCGAACGTCCGCGCCGGCCGGGCCCCCTCGAACGGGCGGTCCGGTGTTCACCGGGAGCCGCGGGTGCGTGCGCTGCAAGTGACGTCCGCGGCCGGAAGACGGCCGCTGGCGAGGTAGGAGTTGACCGTGGCATCGACGCACGGGGCGCCGTAGACGCCGTACACCGCGTGCTGGTCGGCGCCGCTGAGGGTGACCAGGCGGGCGGATGGCCACGCCCGGCGCACCGCTGTGGCGCCTTCGTAGGTGGTGCGCGGATCTCCGGTGGCATTGACGAGCAGGGCGGGGAGGTCCTTCCTGATGGTGGTCGGGCGCTCACGGGGCGGGTCCCAGTAAGCGCACGGGTTGAGGTTGTTGGTGACCGGACCGAGCAGCGGGTCCAGCACACGGGCGCGCTGGACGTCGCGCCAGTAGACCTCCGGATCCCGCGGTGCAGCCTTGTCACCGCACAGGATCGCTGTCTGGACGCTGCCGTAGGGAGAGTCGGCCCCGGTCAGCTCGAATGCGAGAGCGTCAGCGAGCCACGGGGACGGGATGACCTGGTGCCCGCCGGCTGCACGCCTCAGATCCCGTACCCCTTGCGCGAAGTCCCCGTATGCGGCGTCGTTGTCCTGCGAGAGGCCGTTGATGACGATGATGGGCACCATGTGCTCGTCGACCCGGTAGGCGCCCAGCCGCAACGGTGTGCGGGCGGCGGCGGCCTGGATGCGGTCCACGGCCGCCAGCACCGTCTTGCGGGTGCGGCCCAGGCCGTAGGTCGTGTCACGGGCGGCGGCCCAGGAGGCCCATCCCTCCAGCGCGTGGCGGTTGGCCATCTCGGTGCCCTGCAGCAGCCGGGGACCGTACCGGTCCGGTGCTATGACGCCGTCCAGCACGACGCGGTCGGTGCGGGTGGGGAACATCGTGGTGTACACCTGGCCCAGGTAACTGCCGTAGGAGTACCCGAGGTAGGAGATCCGTCGCTCGCCGAGAGCTGCGCGGATGATGTCCATGTCGCGTGCGGTGTTGCGGGTGGTGGCGTACGGCAACACGTCGCCCGCGTGTTGTCGGCAGCGCTGGGCGAGGTCCTGCGAGGACGCCGCCGCGCGGTCGAATCCGGCCCGGTCGGCGCCGGCGCCCCGAAATGCGGAGCCGGTTGGCCAGTGGCAGTCCAGCGGGGTGCTGCGGCCGACGAAGCGGGGATCCACGCCCACCACGTCGTACCGTGCGCCGACGTCCTTCATCGCCGCGCGCACCCACGGCGGGTCACCGAGCGTCTGCCCGCCGGGGCCGCCGCCGTTCAGCAGCAGGGGGCCGATGCGGTCGGCCGTGTCGGTGGCACGGATCCGGGAGATCGCGACGGTGATCGTACGGCCACCGGGGTCGCTGTAGTCCAACGGCACGGTCACATCGGCGCATTGGGCGCCCGCCTGCTCCAGCTCCTTTCCGGTCGTGTCCTGAGGGCCGAGCACGCAGCTCTTCCAGACGAGCTGCTGGTGGTGGTAGCGGGTGAGGGAGCCGGAGGCGGCTGCCTGGGCCGGGCCGGCTGTGGCGGGCAGCAGGGGGAGGGCGAGAGCGGCGGCGGCCAGGCCCCAAGCGGCCTTTCTCGTCGTTCTAGTCGCGCACTGCGGCGAGCGGGCTGGGCGGATCACTGATGTTCCCCTTCTGTCGGCTGTCCACCTGCGGAAGGCAGCCCTTCACACAGGGCGTTCTGGACCACTTCCTGGAAGTCCTGTTCGGCCTGGAGCGAGTCCGGCACCTGATTGAGCGCGACGGCGACGCTCCGTCCGCCGGGCCCGACCGCGGTGAGCGCCCGGTGGCCTCCCGGCACGGTCCCCGCGTGTCCCCACCACAGGCCGCCGCAGCGCAGCGGGGAGGCGATGAGGCCGAGCCCGTAACGAGCGCCGGGCCAGAGCCGGTCGGGGTCGGCGGCCACCGTACGCCGCATGTCGGCGAGTTTGTCCTCGGGCAGCAGACGACCGTGGACAAGCGCGGTGATGAAGCGGGTCAGGTCGGCGGGTGTGGACACCAGCGCACCGCCGACCCCGCCGAAGGTCGTGTTCCAGTCGGTGCCGTCGGAGAGACGACCGTCTTCGCCGGTGAAGTAGCTGCGCGAGTGCGGCCCGCGGATTGATGTGGCATCCCCGGGCCAGTATGTGTCGTGCAACCCGAGGGGCCGGATGACGCGGCGGGTGATCTCCGCCTCCGGAGAACGGCCTGTGACCTCACCGATGATCAGGCCCGCGAGGAGGTAATTGGTGGTGGCGTAGTGCCAGTTGTCGCGCGGGCGCGGCAGGTCGAGAGCGCGGTCCACAAGCTCGCGCGGCTCGAAGTGGCGATACCGGAGGCGTTCGGGGTGCTCCCACTCGGGCGCGTCGAGGTAGTCGGGCAACCCGCTGGTGTGCCGCAGAAGTTGACGCACGGTGATGCGACGACCGTCGTAGCCGTTGCGCCGGATCAGACCGGGCAGGTAGCGGTCGAGCGGAGCGTCGAGTGAGACCAGGTTCTCGGCTGCGAGTTGGAGCACGACCGTCGCGGTGAACGTCTTGGTGATGCTGCCGGCACGCAGCCGGTCGGTGACGTTCGTGGGGCGGCCCGTGCGCAGGTCGGCCGTCCCGGCGGTCTCGGTCCAACTCCCGCAGGATGCGGGCGTGTTGTGGTCGGTGACCAGGACCGCGGCACCGGTGATCCGGTCGCGTTCGGTGAGGGTGCGCAGGGCCTTTCGCAGTTCGTCGTGCGGACCGCAGGCGGCGTGCTGTCGGGCCGTGGGCGGCTGTGCGGCAGCCGGAGCGATGGGCACGACGACGGCCGCCAACAGGACTGCCACGCCTGTGCGTCTGCCCAACACCGAGGTTAAGAGGGAGGGGGCCATGCGCCACAACGCTAGGCACCCGCCGCGGCGGGGTCACTCAGGGAGGCAGGTGATCCACAGGTGGGGGCAACCACAGTACGGAGTAGGGGGGATGCCCCCTTGAGAGGGAGAAGAAGGGCCGCTGGCCGTCCTTCTTCGATGCACGCAATAGCGATGCGGTGGAACTTTTGGCGGACCGGTCGCACGGGATGGTGCGGACGGAGGTGCGGTGTGCTCGGTGCGGGTCGCATCTTGGGCATCTGTTCGAGGGGGAGGGGTATGCGACGCCGACGGACCAGAGGTACTGCATCAACAGCATTTCGCTGCGGCTGACGCCCGACGAGGGCTGACGCGGGACCGCAGGTTCGAGCCCTGGGCGGGACTCGAACCAGCGGCCAAGCGCTTAGTACTCCAGCTGTAGATAGTGATCTTCACGCTTCAGTGGCTTGTCGTCGGTAGGGACTGGCCTGGGATCTGGCCTGGTGGCGGCGTCGCCAGTGCGACCAGTCGAGCCGATGGGCGGCATCGTGCACGGGGCGGACCACGAGAGCGATGAACAGGCGCTGGATCTCGTTGCAGGTGAGCGGTGAGCGGTACGAGATCCCCGGAAGGGGCCTGACGGGTGTGCTCGTCTGCGCGTACGACCGCGAGGAAGGCATGCGCGAGCATGACCAAGGTGACCCACCGCGACCACGAGGTATAGCGGCGGACCCGGTGCTCATCCCGGCCCGCCAAGCCCTTTCCGGATTGGAAGAACTCCTCCACTCGCCATCGAGAGCCGGCGACCCGGACCAATGTGGTCAACGGGACCGGCATGGGCGAATAGCAACGGTAGAAAGCGAGTTCGCCTGTGCTCGGGTTGCGGCGGATCAGCAGCTGACTGCTACCGGGGCCGGTCAGGTCGACGACCGCTCATTCGTAGAAGCGGTGGCCTTTTGCCCCTGCTCCTGCGGAGAGCCTCTGCCACGCACGCTTGAGCACCTTCTTGGCCAGGACGTCCGCGCGCAGCTTCCCCCTCCGGTGGTTGCGTCGTGCGAGCATGCCACTGCCAGGGCGTAGCCGATGCCGCGTCCCTCCAGCGTTGTTCGCAGTTTCGGGTTTCCGCCGTAGACCTCGTCGCCGGCCACCCATGCGGGCCGGTGGCCGGCACCCGGAAGCCGGGTGATCATGCGTGCGGCCAACTCCGGCTTGGTGGTCATGACGGTCTCCTCGGCCAGACCTGCAGCGCGGCAGCGTTCGGGAGCAGAGGTCCAAGAACCGGGGACATACAGTTCCCGGTCGACCGTAGCGTGGCCGTGCTGACCTGCGTAAATCATGTAGACGGCGACTTGGGCATTCTCGATGCGTCCGGCTGTGCCCGTGTACTGGCGCTGGACGCCGACGGTGTGGATCCCCTTCTTCAGGTCTCCGGTCTCATCGACCACCAGTACGGCGTCGGGGTCATGTAGGTGCTCGACCACGTACTCCCGTATGTCGTCACGGACTGCATCGGCGTCCCAGGAAGCCCGGCACAACAAGTGCTGCATCCCGTGCGGGCTCGCCTCGCCAACCCATTCGGCGATCGTCCAGCAGTTCTTGCGGGGCAGGTCCGACAACAGGCCCAGGATCAGCCTCCGGGCACGCCGACGGGGTTCGATTCGCGCGAACCGGCCTGCGATCCAGCTCAAGACCGCCTCGAAAGACTGCCGCCAATGGACGGGATCTATGCTGTGGCCGGCGGCCACCGTCTCTTCGTTAGTCCACACACCTCACGATGATCAACGGTGGCCGCTTCCCCTACGGGACTGGCCGGCCGCTCAGCCACCGAGGGCAGCAGGATCGGCGGTCTGAGCTGTATGAGGATGGAGCGCAGTGCAGGTCGCCGGAGTCGACATCTACGTGAACCACGCCGTGCTGCACCTGGGGGCAACCGATTGGGTTCCCCTCTCCCTCGCCTTGGCGGAGGCACCCGCAGCCAGCTGCGATACCCACGTAGCGGTTCGGGTGCGGCCGCAGACGGGGCTTATCAAAGTACGTCTCTTCGTGCAGCCGCAGTCTGAGGATCCCGAAGGGGCCGACCCCGCGTTCACCACGGTCTTCGACGGCTCCCTGCTATTGCCTGACGGCCGCATTGCCGTCGGCGACGTAGAGCAACTGACCCGCTTCGTATATCGAGTGGGAGACCGCGGCGAGTTCAGAGTGCGAGTCGCAGTGGACTCTCCAGGCGCGGACGCTCGTGCCATCGACGTCACGATCGTCCAAAGCGTCATCTGACAACCCAAGACGGCCAGTTGGCGCAAGCGTGCTGGGTGGTCAGCCGCCTCCACCAGCAAGATCACGATCTACAGCTGGAGTATTAGAGATGTCTGAGTTGGCGATGGAGCCCTGCCTGCAACTCGTACCAATCGCTCAGTTCACCGGGCGTCCCTGTCTGGATGAAGTCGTGAACGACGTCCCAGGTATGATCCATGGACAGTGCGACGTCTGCGGTGAACGCGTATAGCTCGTCCATGATCACCACTTCGACCTCGGCGCTCGGTGCCGCGGAATCATCGCCTACACGAAGAGACACTCCGCCAGAGTTGTCGAAGAGGTGGAGGACAGCGTGATCTCCTTTGAAGCCCAGAGCCAAGTAGGGGAGATCGCCCTCTGGCCGCCGGATCTCAAGGTAGCCCTGGCCGAGGCCGGTTCCGAGGGCCTCGATGTGAGCCTTAAGGTCCTGGACATTCGAGTGCCGTTCGAGCCCTGAGAACCAGCCGGTCTCCAGTGCCGTCGCCGCCCACACCACGTTCATTCCTGCTCCTCCCGCCCTCGTCACGCTACCTGGCCCTCTTACCTGCCGCTTTCACGGATGTCCGTCCTGTGCACACCGGCGGTAGCAGATGAGGGCACTGGCCAATCCAACGAAGGCGAGGAAGTGTTCACCCTTTCGTTCATAGCGACGATGCAGTCGGCGGTAGCCGTTCAGCCATGACATCGTGCGCTCAACCACCCAGCGATGCCGCCCCAAACGAGCCGACGACTTGACGCCGCGGCGGGCAATCCGAGGCACCATCTGCCGTTGCCAGTTGCGCAAGTGGTCGAAGTCGTAGCCCTTGTCTGCGTGCAGTTTGGCGGGCCGCCGACGGCGTGGACCGTATCGCGAACGGATCGGCGGGATGCCGCGCACGAGCGGGAGCAGAGCCTGGCTGCCGTGCAGATTGGCACCAGAGATGCCCACGGAGAGGGGCAGGCCGTTGCGATCACAGATGACATGAATCTTCAATCCCAGCTTGCCGCGATCGGTCGGATTCGGTCCGGTCGAAGGCCTCCTTTAACCGCACGCACACTGCTTTCCGGGACGGTGGCCGTTCCGGAGGAGCGGCGACGTCGGAGTAGGGGGCCCGGTGAGTGTCTGGGGCACGGGAGCGCGCACTGAGCCTCCGGAATTTCATGATGTACGGTCAGAGACCGTCGGCAGCGATGCTGAGTTTGAGCTGCGCGTCGGCCGACACTGAAGGCGCCTGGGGATGCGCTTGTTCTGCATCTTCCGGGGAAACGCTCCTCCGAGATGAGGTTTCCTTCCGGTCATGGCCCTGGCCGGCCGGGCCAGGCCGAGCAGCGGCACGGCGGCCTCCGTGCCGGGCCGCCCGTTGGTCAGCGGCGATGGCCGCCGTGCGATCGCTGCGGTGGGCGAGATCAGGGGGAGGGTCTGTTCGGTTGCCATGTCCCCTGACGCCTACGGCTGTGGGATTGGCCGGTGCCGGAGTCCCTGAAGAGCGGTCGTCGATGGGCTGATCGAAGGGGGAGACGCCGCTCCATGCCCAACCGGCGATCTCCAAAGTGGATACGGTGTTGCTGTTATGGTGCCGGCCGAGGAGGTGGACGTTCAGTGGCAGCAACTGGTCCTACGCGAGCGACCACGGCATCGGCTCGGCGCCCGGGGCGTCCGCCCGTGCCGCTGGAGCGCATCGTCTCTACAGCACTGCAGATCGTGGACGATGAAGGGGCCGACGCTCTCTCGATGCGGACGCTGGCCCAGCGCCTGGGCTCGGGCACGGCGACGCTGTACCGGCATTTCGACAATCGGGCAGCGCTGGTCGCCCATGTCGTGGACCGCATGTTCGGCGCCGTGGAACTGAACGGCGATGAACTCCTCGCGATGGGCTGGCAGCAAGGGCTGCGGACGGTCGCGCACACCATGTTCGAGATCCTGGCCCGGCACCGGAACGCTGCGCGCCTGATGGTCGAAGAGATTCCCCTGGGGCCGAACGCCATGGCGCTGCGGGAGCACTGTGTTGCGGCGCTGCTCGACAGCGGCTTCCCACCGCGACTGGCCGCGCACGCCTTTGCCACCCTCTCCCGCTACGTCCTCGGATTCGCCATACAGGTCAACGGTCATGGCGGCGGCGGGCAACTTGACGACGCACAACTGTCCGCCGTCTTTGAGGGCGTCGATCCAGCCTTGTTCCCGGCAACGGTCACCGTCGCCGGGTCGATGCCCGTTCCGATCGAGGACGAGTTCTCCTTCGGACTCGAACTCCTTCTCAGCGGGCTTGCCCACCTACGCGACGACGCCTGACCAGCCAGGACGATGCGAACCTGAGGCCGCCGGCCTACGGAGTCATCTCGGTCGGCGTCGAGCGTCGCTACAGCTGCCGGTGATCCTCGCGTCCTCATGGAGTACGACAACACACAGCGGTACGCCACGCCCGCTCGGTGTGGCGTGACCTGACCTCCGACTTCGGACTGGACGTGCTCGCCGAGCACCGCGCACACATGGCACACGAGTAGGGCGTACTCGGGGGCGCCGTACACACCCGTACCGCCGGTCCACCCCCGAAAGAACCAGCAACATGACCACCCTGCTGATTGTCGACGACGAGTCTGCTGCTGTGTCGGGTCAGGTACGGGCGGCAAGCCTGGCTTCGACGCCGTCGAGAAGCGAATGCAGTCCGAAGGACACATACGGGCGAGGGGTGGCTGCGAGGGCGGCGCCGATCGCGAACGTGACGACGCTCTGGGCGGCTTGCTCGGCATCCCGCCTGGTGAGGCCGGACGCTTCGCAGACCGCGAGCAGGTGCTCGTCATGACGGTCCCTGGCCGGGCCGTCGAGAGGCTGGATGGTCATGGCGGCCAGCAGCCAGGGGTGCCTGAGAAGCATCGAACGCAGGTTGTCGGCCATGGCCAGGAGGACCGGACGCCATTCGGCGCCGTCGGGAGCGGGGAGATGTGTCTGTCCCCAGACGGTGTCAGCGGCCAGCAGGAGCAGATCCTGTCTGCTCCTGACGTGATAGTAGAGTGCCGCCGCGCTGCTGCCGAGACGGCTGCCGAGTCTTCGCATGGTCAGACTCTCGATGCCGCTCTCGTCCAGAAGGGCAATGGCCGCCTGGATGATCTGCTCCTGGTGCAGGGCGTCGCGGGGCATCCCCGCAGTAGGCGGCATGGGGCTGCTCACGGGACCTTCTTGCTGTGGGAACGAGGCCGCGGTGTGCGGCTCTGAGGGCGCGTGGCCATCGCGCCGACGAGGACGGACGGGTGTCGTGCGCGTCGGCGCGCGGTTCAGGCGCGGGGGCCGTTGCGGTATGTCAGCCGGGAGAGCCCGCGGGCCTGATGCTGCGCAGCAGCCGCTCTCCGGACTCGCGTAGCTGGTCTTTGACCTCGTCGAGGCCGGATGCGAGCAGGGCGTGATCGCGTTTGCGCCAGGTGCCGGCGACCATCACGGCTTCGATGTTGGCGATGTCGGCGTGCAGGACCGTGGCGATGGGGTCGTGCGCCGGCCACAGGTTGAGCGCCCGGGCGTCGACGGCGACCAGGTCGGCCTGCATGCCCGCCTCGATCCGGCCCACCTTGTCCGCCAGGCCCAGTGCCTTCGCTCCTTCGACCGTGGCCCAGGCAAGCGCCTGTTTGCTGGTGACAGACGGTGTGTTGGCGTACATGCCGGTCGTCTGCCGGTGGTGGGCGTGGTCCAGGCTGCGCTGGTGGGCCAGAGCGATCCGGGCGGCGGTGAGGAGCTTGCCGGGTACGGCGGTGTCGATGTCGGTGCCCAGCGAGGGTGCCGCGCCCAGGCGTAGCAGGGATCCGGTGATGGGTGTGCCGTGTCCCTGGCCCAGTTCGTTCTCCGGGGTGGTGGTGAAGGTGACGCCCGTCTCGACGAGCGTCTTGATCCAGTCGTCGGGCAGGTCGGCTCCGTGTACGACGTTGGTCAGGGGGCTGAACAGCCTGGCGTTGCGGACGGCTTCCCAGCCGGGTGAGGGTTCGCCGCCGCTCTGGTGCATCGAGACGACGAGGCCGCGTTCCGCGCCGGCTCGGAAGTCGGCCACCGCGGTCTCGGCGGAGGAGTACTGCGGCCCCTGGAGTGCCATGCCCAGAGTGAGGAGGGCGTGGTCGCGGACGGGGCCGTCGAGCAGCCGGTCGATCTCGGCGAGCGGGTGGGGGATCTCCGGCGAGCGGTAGGGCGTGCCGTGCAGGAAGACGGCGCGGATTCCGGCCTGCACCAGTCCCTCGACGGCCGCGTCGGCGTGCTCGGGCGACAGGGCGTTGTGACACCAGTCGCCGAGGGTGGTCGTACCGCAGTTGATCTGGTTCAGGGCGCCGGCGAGATTGCTGATGTGCATGTCGGCCGGGGTGTACTGACCGACGCACTCCCCGTGCAGGTGGGTGAGGTACTCCATCAGCGTCCAGTCGGCGCCCACGGAGCGCAGCGCGGTCTGCCAGGTGTGCAGATGGGCATTGACCAGACCGGGGATGACGATGCGGCCGGAGAAGTCGACGACCTCGGCGTCGGGCGCCTCGATGGTCTCGCCGACGGCGGCGATGGTCTCGCCGTCGACGAGGATGTCGACCTGCTCGGCGTCCGGCCGGTCCGGCGTCATCGTGATGACGTGCGCCCCGCGCAGCAGTACGCGGCTCATTCAGTGGCCCCCGAACCGGGGGAGGTGCGGCTCGGTTGGGACATGGTGCGGCTCCTTGCCTGGGGCGTCATTGCCCGCACGGCGGCTTGTGTGGCGGTGAGGAAATCCCGAGTGGCGATGTGCCCGATGTAGCCGTCGGGACGGATCAGCAGCAGCGTGTCGCCGGTCAGGCCGTAGGCAGTCCGCAGCGTGTTCTCGGGGTCGGAGAAGGCGAGGCCGTCGCCCGCGGCCGATCCGACGGTGAGCCGCTTCAGCTGGGCGCCCGTCGTCGGCCAGTCGAGGAGTTCGAGGTCCCGGGCTGCGCCGGGGCCGTGGGCGATGGCGGTGAAGTGCGGTCCCTGGAAGAGGTTGAACAGGCGGGTCTCGGCGCCGTCGGGGCCGAGCAGTCGGGCGTCCGGGGCGCGGTCGCCCACGTGCGGCGTGCTGGTGTCGCCCCTGTCGCCGTCGGCGGGGGCGAGCGGGCCGCCGTAGTAGGTCAGGGCGAGCTGCTGCTCGTCCTTGCCGCGCTTCATGCTGGAGGGGTCGAGCCTGGCGAGGCCGCCCCATTTCTCCGTGGACAGTCCCAGGACCCCGGCGGCGATCGGCTGCCGCTCGGCCTCGTAGGTGCCCAGCAGAGCGGTATCGGCTCCGGCGAGTACCTGGCCGAGCTTCCAGCCGAGGTTGTAGCCGTCCTGCATACCGGTGTTCAGGCCCTGGGCACCGGCCGGGGTGTGGACGTGCGCCGCGTCGCCGACGAGGAAGACACGTCCGCGGCCGTAGTGCTCCGCAAGACGGATGTTGGGCCGGAACACGGACGTCCAGTGGATCTCGTGCAGCTGGATGTGCCGGTTTCGGGTGTGGGAGTGGATCCGGTCGATGATGGCGCCGATCTCCTGGGACGGCTTCTCGTCGGGCGTGAGCCGGATCATCCACTGGAACATGTCGCTGTCGGGGAGCGGGCAGGCGCCGATGAGCTTGCCGCCGAGGCCGGGCCACATGTGCCACCGGTTGCGGGCCAGGCCACTTACTGAGGCATCCACGATCAGTACGCGCTCGGCCTCGTCCGTCGTCCCGACGAAACCGATGCCGAGCTGCTTGCGCACCACGCTGGAGCCGCCGTCGGCCCCCACGGCATAGCGGGCGACGATCTCCTCGACCCCGTCCGCGCCCACCACCTTGGCGACCACCGTGCCCTCGTCCTGCGTCAGCTCGGTCAGTTCCTTGCCGAACTCGACCTGACGGCCGAGCTCACCGAGCCGGGCGTGCAGGGCGCGGTCCGTTCGGAACTGCGGGATCAGCCAGGTGTTCGGATACGGGACGTCCGGGGTCGCCTCTTTGTGGGGGAACATCTTCCACGGCACACCGATGGGTCCCGCATGGATCCCGAGCTTGGGATAGATGTCGCCGCCGGCCAGCACGTCGTCGAGAGCGCCGAGGTCTTCGAGGACTTCGAGGCTGCGGGGCTGGATGCCCTTGGCACGCGAGCCGTCGAAAGCGTGGGGGGACCTGTCGACGATCCGGACGTCGAGTCCGCGGCGTACGAGGTCGATCGCCAAGGCGGAGCCCGAAGGGCCGGCGCCGATGATCAGTACGTCGATGGCCTGCGGGCTGGTCATGAGTCGAGCCTTTCGGTGCGTGCGGACACGAACGGGACGAGCTGATCGGCGACGTCACGAGGCCGTTCGAATGGGGCCATGTGCCCGCATTTGTTAATTACGTGATGTTTCTGAGGCGTCAGCAGGGCGCGCGCCGTGTCGAACTGCACCAGCGGCGTGACGTCGTCCTCGTCGCCCCACAGCAGCAGCGTCGGAATGCCCAGTGCCCCCGTCCGCCGGAAGAGGTCGTCACGGCCGGTGAAAGGCAGGTGCTGCAGGGTGTCGAAGACCGCGTAGAGCGAGCCCTCGAAGCGGAGGGTGTCGAGGACCATCTCGGTCAGTTCCGCGCCGAGCCGGGGATCGCGGACGTTGTGCCCGAGGTGCCCCTGGAGCAGCTGAAGGCCGCGACGGCGGGCGACCACACCGGCCAGCAGATCGCTCCGCAGCAGCCGGTCGGGGGAGGCCAACCGCGGTTTCGCGAGACCGGCGGGTCCGACGATGGTGAGAGTGGACACCGACGAGCGGTACTGGGCGGCGTACGTCATGCTGACCAGCGCGCCCATGGAGGTGCCGACCAGGTGCAGGGGCCGCGCCGTCAGGCCGAGCCGGTCCGTCAGCTCGGCCAGCTGCCGCGTGAACAGTGTCTCGTCGTATCGCGCCTGTACCCGGTCGGAGTAGCCGCGGCCGTAGGCGCTGCAGGTCAGAGTGCGCAGCCCGCGGGCGTGCAGCTCGCTGACAAGGCCGTCCCAGTAGAACAGCGGGATGGTCAGACCGCCCGCCATCAGGACCACATCCCCGTCCTCGGGCCCCGTCAACTCGTAGTGGGTGACACCGTCGGACAGCTCGATGAAACTGCCGCGCAGCGCCTTGCGCGAGTCGGCGGTGAGCTTGCGGTCCTCGCCCGAGGCTACGAAGTACTTCATGGAACGGGCCTCCTTGCCCTCAGTTCGCGGGGATGTCGGCGCAGGAGCCGAGGAACTTCGCGATCGCGTCCGCGACCCACCGCGGTTCCTCCTCCGGCAGCAGATGTCCGCCGTGGGGGTGGATCTGCTCCTGGGCGCCGGGGATGTCGCGGGCGAAGTGCTGGCCGTCGATGCTCGCGCTGCGCAGCACCAGCGTGGGCACCGTGATGCGGGGGATCTGCGCGCTGCGGTCCGGCTGGTCGGTGTTGCAGAAGTCGACGAAGGCCGAGCGGTTACCGGGGCGGCTCATCAGCTGATGGGCGCGGTCCACCATGGCGTCGTCCACGATCTGCGAATGCGGTCCGACGGCCTCGCGCAGGTTGCGTTCGAGTACCCCGCGCGGCATCACCCGCCTCAGCAGGGGCCGCACCAGCGGGTTGCGGGTCAGGCGCATCCCCGCGGGCACCGTCTTCTCCGGGTAGCCGGTGGCATTGACCAGCACCAGGCCGGTCAGCCGCTCCGGATGATCCAGCGCGACGTTCCAGGCGATGTTGCCGCCCAGGGAATTGCCGGCTACCGCGTAACGCGGCACGCCCAGCGCCTCCACGAAGCCCGCCACCGTCGCGGCGTACGCCGGAACGCGGTAGTCGCGGTCCTCGCGCGGGCCCGTCAGTCCGAACGCCGGCAGGTCGGGACGGATGACATCGAACGAATCCGACAGTAGATCCGTCGCGCGGTCGAAGTGCTGCAGGGATGAGGCACTGCCGTGCAGCAGTACGAGTGCCGGGCCGTGCCCAGCACGCTTGTAGTGGATCCGCAGTCCGTCCACCTCGACGAACCGGGAGTCGGGCTGGGGCTCAGACCAGGTACTCATAATGGCTACACTGTTACCGATATGACGGTCGTGTCAAGAGGAAGTCCCCGCGTGTTACGGCCACGGTGGCCTTGAGCGAGGAGATGGATCAGTTGGTGCGCCGCGCTGCCGCTCGTCCGCCGGTCCCACCGGACCGGCTCGGCGGGCCGAGAAGTGTGCATGCACGAAGCACGCCGGCTGGCCGTCGTTCTTCGATGCACGCAATAGCGATGCGGTGGAACTTTTGGCAGACCGGTCGCACGGGATGGTGCGGACCGAGGTGCGGTGCGCTCGGTGCGGGTCGCATCTTGGGCATCTGTTCGAGGGCGAGGGGTATGCGACGCCCACGGACCAGAGGTACTGCATCAACAGCATTTCGCTACGGCTGACGCCTGACGAGGGCTGACGCGGGACCGCAGGTTCGGGCCCTGGGCGGGGCGCGATGCAGAAGGCGGACGGTCTGAGCTGCGGGTTTTGGCGGGGCGGCTTGTGGTGGCGGGGAGTTTTTGCCCCACGGCGCGGCGGAGGGCCGGACGGTGACTGGTCTTCGTGCGGGCCGTGGGGCTGATGCCGAGGTGTGGCTGCGGCGGGTGGGCGCTGTAGTGGTGGCGGGGGTGGCTGCGTACGCCTCGTATGTGCATCAGCGTGAGTTCGCGGTGCAGGGTGGTGCTGATCGGATGAGTGCGACCTTGTGGCCGTTGTCCGTGGATGGGTTGCTTCTGCTGGCGACGGTGGGGGTGTTGAAGCCGGCGGGTGGGCGTGATCGGCGTATGCGGGTGGTGGTGGGCTGGCTTTCCTGCTGGGGATCGCGGTGTCTTTGGCGGCGAATATTGCGGCGGCGCCGGTTCTTGCGTGGAAGCCGGTGTTGGTGGCGGGGTGGCCGCCGGTGGCGTTGCTGCTTGCGGTGGAGCTTCTTGCGCATCGCTCGGGTGAGGATGCCGGGGGGACGGCTTCGGTCGATGGGGAGGGCGAGGCTGTGGATGCCGGTGATCCGTTGCTGGGGCGGGCCCGTGAGGTAGATGTTCGGGTTTGGGAGCTGTTTCAACGGCCTGTGTCGGCTGAGTCGTTGCGCTAGGAGTTGCGGGTGGGTGCGGATCGGTCGCGGCGACTGGTGGCGTTGGTGCGGGCGGGCCGCAACGGCAGCCCTCCCGGCTGAACCCGAGGGCGCGTCTCGCGATCTGCTGACCCGCGCCCCTCTCGGGGCCGAGCGGCGACCGGGTCCTCAGTAATCGATGTTTCCGTGGGTGTTCTGGACGCGTGACGAGTGTGCTGGCGGAGGCATGAACATCTGCCAGCGGGTTCTTCGTTCGCTGGTGGTGTACGACGCATATGGATCTGACCAGCGCGAATGCCGGTTCGGAAGCAGAGATGGTGGGCCCTGGCCCGCCTATGGTCTGGATCTTGATCGTGAACTGGGCGAAGTTGGAGTAGGGGGCCTCACTCGAGGTGAGGTGTGATGCGGGAAGCCGGGAGGACGAAGAGATCCTCTTGAAGTTGTCTATATGACCGCTCTGACCTGCGGCGATGCGGCAACCTTCTACTCTGGCTTGCGCTTATGGTCCTTTCAAGGTTCTTTCGAGGGGGTGCCGCGTTGTGTAGTCGGTTCTCCCCGCGCGCTCCCCGACGGAGCTGAAACTCCCCAGATTCTCCCCAGGGCGGATGCCGGATGGCGGCCGTTGAGCGTGAACTTTCTTATTAGCCAGATGGGAGCGTCGATCACGCTTTGTGAGGGATGCCGGAACGGAAGACGTGAGCGCGCAGGATCAATGATGGGCGCTCTTGGGGGCCACTTCGCAATGGCGCAGATGGCCTCTTGGGGGTATGGCGATTTGCCGAGGTGTGGGCGATCGCCGAGATGCTCGGTTTCGAAGTCCGTTGGAAGGCTTCACGCACCGCGGGCGCGGAACTCCAGTGGGGTCAGCTCGGTGCGATGACGGAAGAACTTCGTGAACGCTGTGGCCCCAGGGAATCCCAGGCGCGCCCCGATCGTCGCCGAGGGCAGGTCGGTGTGGACCAGCAAGCGTTTGGCCTCCAGCAGGACCCGGTCGTTGATGAACTGCTTGGCGCCGCACCCCACCGCGGCCCGGGTCGCCCTGGTCAGCGTGCGCACGCTGTAGCCGAGCCGCGCCGCGTAATCCTCCACCTGGTGTGTCGAGGTGAAGTCACGTTCCACTGCGGCTTGAAAGCGCAGAAACGCGTCCCCGACCTCGCTCCGCTCGACAGGTGCGTCCTGCAGGCCCGCCAGGCGTAGGGCCACCACCGCGAGCATATGGCGCAAAAGCTCCAGCTGGACGTCTGATGGGTTCGCGGCCCATCGCACGTATTCGCGTTCCAGTACCTCCAGCAGTAGCCATAGGTCTTCTCGTTCGGCGCCTGCCAGTACCGAGGACGGTTGCCAGGTGCCGCGATCGATGTCCGCGATCTGCGCCGCAACGCCGTCGAGAAAATCCGGTAGAAAAAGAACGATCCTCCCTTCGGCTTGGTCGAGTGGAGACGCATATCGGTAGACCTGCCCCGGCCGTGCCCACAGCCAGCTGCCTGGGTCCAGTTCGTGGTGGGCGAAGTCGAGCGAGCAGTGGAGGGTCCCCGAGCGCACCGCGATCAGGACGTGGAAATCGGGGCGCCGGAGCGCGTACGGGTCCACTCCGTGTCCGGCCGCCCGCGTCAGGAGACGCGGGAAGCTGATCACCTCGACGCCGGGAGGCGCGCCGACATCCGCCCGGTAGGGCAATGCGGCAATCGCAGTGTGTCCGTTTCTGACCATGTCTTGTCCTTGACATGCGACTACATAGGTACGGGTGAATCCTAGTCTCGGTCATGTAAGACCGAAAATGTTGAGGAGCCGATCATGCGACTGATCGTGGGCGTCACAGGGGCCACCGGCGCGATCTTCGGCGTGCGCCTGCTGCAGCGCCTGAAAGCCATGCCCGAGGTGGAGACGCACTTGGTGCTGTCCAGGTGGGCGCGGACCACCATCGAGCTGGAGACCGGGCTTTCGGTCCAAGACGTCTCCGCTCTGGCCGACGTCGCCTACAGCCCCGAAGACCAGGGGGCGGCGATCTCCTCGGGATCGTTCCGCACCGACGGCATGATCATCGCGCCCTGTTCGATGAAGACCCTGGCAGGCATTCGCGCCGGGTTCGCGGACGGCCTGATCGGCCGTGCCGCCGACGTCGTGTGCAAGGAGCGCCGCCGACTGGTGCTGATGCCCAGGGAGACGCCGCTCAGTGAGATCCACCTGGAGAACATGCTCGCGCTTGCGAAGCTGGGGGTGCGCATCGTGCCGCCCATGCCCGCCTTCTACCACCGGCCGTCCACTGTGGATGAACTGGTCGAGCACATCACCACCCGCGTGCTCGACCAGTTCGAGCAACTCGACCCGGGTGTGCCGGACACCGCGCGCTGGCAGGGGATGCGCGCGGCTCGAAACTCGGCCGCCTGATCTCAGAGGAAGACAAAATGCCGTACGACGACCTGCGCAGCTTCCTCGACGCCCTCGACAAAGAGGGACAGCTGCTGCGCGTGACGGACGAGGTGCTGCCGGAGCCGGACGTGGCGGCCGCAGCCAACGCGGTTTCCCGAATGGGTGACGGCGCGCCCGCGCTCTACTTCGACAACATCGCCGGATTCGCCAGCGCCCGGATCGCGATGAACGTCCACGGCTCATGGGCGAACCACGCCCTCGCTCTCGACATGCCGAAGGAAGCCGGCACCGAGGAACAGATCCAGGAGTTCGCCCGACGCTGGGAGAATTTCCCGGTCAGTCCGGAGTGGAGGGACGCGCCGCTGTGGGCGGAGAACTCTCTGTCCGGTGAAGACGTCGACCTCTTCAAGGTGTTGCCGCTGATCCGGCTGAACGAGGGAGACGGCGGGTTCTACATCGACAAGGCCGCTGTCGTGTCGAAAGACCCCGACGACCCGGACCACAGCGGCAAGCAGAACGTCGGCATCTACCGCATCCAGGTCAAGGGAAAGGCGCGGCTGGCTCTGCAGCCGGTGCCGATGCACGACATCGCGCAGCATCTGCGCAAGGCCGAGGAACGCGGTGAGGACCTGCCCGTCGCCATCGCCGTCGGCAACGACCCGGTGATCGCCATCGTGGCCGCGACGCCGATGCGCTATGACGAGAACGAGTACGAGCTGGCCGGCGCGCTGCGCGGGGCACCTGCGCCGATCGCGGCCGCACCGCTGACCGGGCTGCCTGTGCCGTGGGGTAGCGAAGTCGTGATCGAAGGCGTCATCGAAGGACGCAAGCGGGAGATCGAGGGACCGTTCGGTGAGTTCACCGGTCACTACTCGGGTGGCCGTCGGCTGCCGGTGATCCGGGTCGATCGGATCTCCTACCGCACGAGCCCGGTGTTCGAACACCTCTACCTGGGCATGCCGTGGACCGAGCTCGACTACCTGATCGCCGCCAACACGTGTGTCCCGTTGCACAAGCAGCTCAAGGGCGATTTCCCCGAGGTGCGCGCGGTCAACGCGATG
Organism: Streptomyces sp. NPDC001002; assembly: GCF_053599215.1. NCBI lineage: Bacteria > Bacillati > Actinomycetota > Actinomycetes > Kitasatosporales > Streptomycetaceae > Streptomyces > Streptomyces sp. NPDC001002. The sequence goes on from NZ_JBSFLV010000008.1 coordinate 53,104, forward strand.
TACACCCACGGCCTCGTGGTGATCGTGTCGACGGCCAAGCGGTACGGCGGCTTCGCCCGCGCCATCGGACTTCGGGTGCTGACGACACCCCACGGCCTGGGCTACGCGGCCACCGTGATCGTCGTGGACGAGGACGTGGACCCCTTCAACCTTCCCCAGGTGATGTGGGCGTTGTCCACCAAGATGAATCCGGCGCAGGACCTGATCACGGTCCCCGCGATGTCGGTGATGGAGCTCGCGCCGCAGGGGGACCCGGCCGGCATGGTGGACAAACTGATCATCGACGCCACCACCCCGGTGTCCCCGGACGCCCGTGGCAACTACGGCAATCAGGTGCGCGATCTGCCCGAGGCCACCGAATGGCTGAGCAGGTTGCAGAAGCTCGCCGCAGGTCGCTGAACACCACCATCCACAAAGGAGGTTGCCGAGATGTCGAGGATCTGTCCCCGATGTGCGCACGAGACCATCGAGCTGATGTTCGCATCACCTGTCGAGGGTGTGTGGGAGGTGCTGCAGTGCGTACAGTGCCTGTACTGCTGGCGTACCAGTGAGCCCGCGCGACGCACCGACCGTGACGCTTACCCGGAGAGCTTCCGGATGACGGTCGACGACATCACCGCCGCCCCTGAAGTTCCGTCGATCCCCGCGCTGCGGGCCACCCGGTGAACGACCCGGCGCGGGCGCTGGCGGAGTACACGACCGTGAACCTCGCCTACGTCGACGAGGCCGGCGATCCTCAGGTCTGCGCGCTGTTCTTCGCGCTGACCGAGGAAGGCTCGCTCGTCTTCGTCAGCTCGCGATCGACCAGGCACGGCCGCGCGCTCGCGGTCGGCGGCAGGGTCGCTTTCACCGCTCAGGCCGAAGGCCAGAGCTGGACGACGATCGCGGGTGTGCAAGGCGGTGGCGTCTGTGCGGTGGTGTCGGGTCCGGCGTTGGCCGAGGCGCAGGCGAGCTATGCGCGAAGGTTCGCCTTCGTGGCCGAAGACCCGGTTCTGCGCGCCGCCCTCGCGTCCGCCGAGCACTGGGAGATCAAGCCGGACTGGTTGCGGTTGATAGACAACACGCAGGGGTTCGGGCACAAGCAGGAATGGTCGACCGCGCTACCGATCGAAAGAACCTGGATCGGTTGAACGGCGGGAGACAAATATCGTGATCTTGTCAGACGTCGTGTCAGGCAACGTCACACGAGCTGAAGGACAGCAAGATGAACAAGCATGAGGCACAGTCGGGCTCCGAAGCGGCGCCGACGCACGCACTCGTCTTGGGCGGCGGCGGCCCCGTTGGCGCTTCGTGGACGTCGGCCCTCCTCAACGGGCTGGCGTCGGCAGGACTGCCGGTGGCCGACTCCGATGTCGTGATCGGGACCTCGGCCGGTGCTGTCGTGGGCGCTTGGCTGACGATTCAGGCGGACGGTCTCGCGTCCGTCCCCGAGCTGATGCGGGAACGCGCGAAGTGGCACGCGGCCAAGGCAGGGAGCGGTCAGGCGAAGCCGGAGCTGTTGCGCCGCATGGCCGAGGCGGCGAGTGGGGGCGAAGGTTCCGCACTGAGCATCGCTCAGGCCGCGGTCGCCGCGATCCCGCCGATCTCGGCGGACCAGGCGAAAGCGCTGTGGCAGTCGTCGTTGCCGCAGGGCGAGTGGTCGAGCCGGCTCCGGATCGTCTCGGTGAACGCCACCACCGGAATCGCACACGCGTGGTCGAACGAGGACGGCCTTCCGCTGGGTGTGGCCGTCTCCAGTTCCACTGCGGCACCGGGCGCCGCTCCCGCCGTCGTGGTGGACGACGTGCCCTGGGTGGACGGTGGCGTGCGCTCCGGCACCAACGCCGATCTGCTCGTCGACTCCGCTGAAGGCGACGGCCGACTCGGCCTCGTGAGTGGTACCGGTGGAGGCAAGGTGCTCATCGTGGCGCCGATGCAGTCTGAGGACATCGTGCGTGAGGAGGCATCCCTCACGGAGCGGGGCTTCGACGTCCGGATCATCATCGCCGAACGCTTCTACCAGACGCCCTTCGGTCTGCTCGACCCGCGCTTCATCGACGCCGCCGTCGAAACGGGCACACGACAGGCACGGGAGGCGGCCGCGGAGCTGGTGCGGTGGTGGAACCAGTGATGCTCAACAGTGCACAGATAAGCGGAAGCTGAGCACGCCGCGACCACACGCGGTACGGGCCACACGATCTGGTGGGACCCCGAGCTGTTGTGACAGCTCTGGCGTCAGTTCTGGCGCCAGCGCCACGTAACCGCCGCAGGGCAAGCGTTCACGATGCGGTCGTGTACGGGTGTTGGTCTGCTTCGGCTCATCGTGAACGCTTGTTAGGAGTTCAGTCCTGTGGGCCACCGTCACCTGTTCGAGTTCGGCGTCGCCACTGCGCCGGTGGGGCGCGCCGACGAGCTCGAACAGATCCGTGGCTTCCTGGCGGACAAGGGCGGTGGCAGCGCGCTGCTGTTGTCGGGTCAGGCCGGAGCGGGCAAGACCGTTCTGCTCAACGCCGTGGCGGACGCCGCGCTCATAGCAGGCTCGCGCGTTCTACGGGCCGCCGGCGTGGAGTTCGAGGCCGACGTGAGCTATTCGGGACTGAACCAGGTGCTTCTTCCTCTATACGAGGAAATCGAGGAACTCGACGGCATTCACGCCGAAGCCCTTCGGGTCGTTATGGGCTTCGGCAGTGGTCCACCGCCGGAGCGGCTCGTCGTGTGCACCGCGACCCTCCTGCTGCTCCGTCGTGCAGCCGGCGGGAACGGTTTGCTGATCGTGGTGGACGACCTGCCCTGGCTCGACAGAGCCAGCGCCGCGGTGCTGGGGTTCGTGGCCCGCAGACTCAGCGGCAGCGGCGTTTCCTTTCTCGGAGCCATGCGATCGGAAAGCGAGACGTTCTTCAACCGGAGCGGTCTGCCGCGGTACGACGTGCCACCGCTGGACAGAAAAGCCTCACGGGCCTTGATCGACGCTCGGTTCCCCGTTCTCGCAACGCATGTACGTCAGAGATTGCTGGCAGTGGCCGAGGGCAACCCTCTGGCGCTCCTCGAACTGCCCGCGGCGTTGACGGATCAGCAGCGCCTCGCGCTGGAGAACATGCCGGCGGTGCTCCCGCTTGGACAACGGCTGCAAACTTTGTTCCTCACCAGGGTCTCCGCCCTGCCATTGGCCACCCGGCGCCTGCTGCTGCTCGCGACGCTGGAGGGAACCGGTGACCTCCGGGTCCTGCTCGCGTCGGCGCGGCAAGCGGGCTACGGAGGAGGTCTCGACGACGTCGCCCCGGCCGAGCAGGACAGGCTGGTCGCGATCGAGGAAGGCACCCGGCGGCTTGTGTTCCGCCATCCGCTGATCTGCTCGGCGGTGGTGGACGCGTGCACGAGTGCGGATCGCCGTGCCGCCCATCGTGCTCTGGCCCTGGTGCTGGCAGGCGAGCCCGAGCGCCAAGCATGGCATCTGGGTGAGGCAACGGTCGAACCGGACGAACACGTGGCCGCCCTGCTGGAACGAGCCGCGCGCCGGATCGCGGCACGCGGCGACGCGATCGGTGCGGTCGCCTCCCTGGTCAGGGCAGCCGACCTGAGCCCACGTGACGCGAGCCGGGCCCGCCGGCTCGCGGAAGCCGCGTACATCGGTGCAGAAGCCACCGGTGAACTCCGGAGCGCTTCCGAACTGCTCGAGAGCGCGCGGCTGGCCGACCCCGAACTGCTCAGGTCCCCGTACGCCACCGCGGCCACCGTCTTCCTGATCATCAACGGTGACGGGGACATCGAGACCGCCCACCGGCTTCTCGTCGGTGCCATCGAAGCTGGAGCGCACCACTACGACGCCAAGGATGACGCCCTCGTCGACGCGTTGCACCTGCTGTTGCTGGTCTGCTTCTTCAGCGGTCGTGCGGAACTTTGGGAACCTTTCTACAAGGCGCTCGGCCGGTTGAGACCCGAGCCTCCTGTACTGCTGGCCGTGGCGGCCGCCACCTTCTCCGACACCGCGAGGTCCGGCCTCGCGGTCCTGGATCGCCTGGAAACCGTCCTCGACGGACTCCAGGAGGAGACCGACCCGGCCAGGATCGTCCGTGTCGGCACCGCCTCCCTCTACGTCGACCGTCTGGCGGACCTTCGTGAGCCCTCGTGGCGGGTCGTCCTGCAAGGACGCGATGGTGGCCCGGCGCGCCGCCAGATCGGCGCGATGATGCATCTTTGCCTGGACGATTACCTGGCGGGCAGGTGGGACGAGTGCGTCGAACTGTCCGACGAGGGGGCCGAGTTGTGCCGCGTCTCCGGGTATCACTTCTTCACCTGGTACTTCTGGTATTGCCGGGCTGTGGTCGCGGCGGCGCGAGGTGATGGCGAGACGGTCGACCACCTGACGGACCAGATCGTCCACTGGGCCACCCCGAGAGGGGTCGGTACCGCCGTGCACTACGCACGTCAGGTGCGGGTCGTCGCGGCCGCCGGGCGTGGCGATTTCGAGCGCGCCTTCCACGACGCTTCGGCGATCAGCGCCGCGGGCACGCTCGCCTCCCATGTGCCGCATGCGTTGTGGGTGGCCTTCGACCTGGTCGAAGCCGCGGTGCGGACGGATCGGCACGCCGACGCGGTGGCGCACGTGCAGGCGATGAGGAAGGCGAACATCGCGGCGCTGTCACCAAGACTCGGTCTGCTCGTCGGAGGTGCGGCAGCGATCGCGACCGTGGCGGACGACGAAGCGGTGCGGTTGTTCGAAGCCGCTCTGGCGGTGCCGGGGTGTGAGCGGTGGCCCTTCGACCTGGCGCGCGTGCGCCTCGCCCACGGTGAACGACTTCGCCGAGCGCGTGCCAGTCACGACTCCAGAGAACCGCTGCGCCTGGCGCAGGACACGTTCGCGTGTCTGGGCGCGCTGCCCTGGGCCGAACGCGCCACGAAGGGGTTGCGTGCTACCGGATGGTCCGGGGACGGAGCCGGGTTCGAGACGAGTGTGTTGACACCGCAGGAAAGGGAAGTGGCGGATCTCGCTGCCACCGGGCTGAGCAACAAGCAGATCGCCGAGCGCCTCTACCTGTCGCATCGGACCGTGGGCGCGCACCTCTACCGGATCTTTCCGAAGTTGGGGATCACGTCGAGGGCCGCGCTTCGCGACGCGCTCGCGGCTCTTGACGTCTGACCCGGTGCCCGGTCCTGGTCAGAGCCAGGACCGGCTCGGGGTGATCCGCAGTGGCCGTGAACCCTTGGGGCTGCCCACCACGGCCGCGATGATCTCCGCGGTCAAGGTGATTTCCTCCTCAGTGAGAGCCTGATCGGCGAGAGTGGAGTCGACCTGATGGAACAGACCGGGATAGCGGCCTTCGTAGGCGTTTGCCGTGACCGTGTCATGTGGACGGACGGTGTTCCTGCGAGGCTCAACGGCCGGTATGTGCGAACCGGGGGTGACGATAGTGGTCTCGACGCCGAAGCCCGCCAACTCACGTGCGTAACTCGCTGCCAAGTGGTCGATGGTGATGACCGCTTCGGAATGCAGAGCCAGGTACGGGGCGATGGCAACGTTATCGGGCAGCGGTATCAGCCACACCAGCAGGCCGTCCCGTCGCGCGCGCATCTGCGGCAGCACCGAGCGGTTGATCCGTTGGGCGGAAAGCACGTGCGCGTCGTAGATCTGAGCCAGTTGAAAGGGAGTGAAGGACTCGACGGGGCCTCGGGGCACCGGACCCGAAGCGTGGACGACCGCGTCGATTCTCCCTGCCTCGGCGAGGATGCCATCGACCGCAGTGGAAACCGAGCGTTGGTCGGCCGTGTTCAGCAGGACGGTGTGCGCGCGCGTCTCGAGTTCATCAACCTGCGCTTGGCGCTCGGCGAAATCGCCCGCGGAACGGGCGGTGGGGGGAGCAACGCCGGCGTAGACGGTGTGGCCGTTGTCGGCCAACGCCTTCGCGGTGGCGGCTCCGAGGTCGCTGGAAGCCTCAGCGACAAGGATGATCCTCGACATGGCGCCCCTCGGCGGATGGTGGAAGCCGCATGACAAACGAGCACGGTGGGCTCTCGGTCCAGTCTCAATGACCGCTCGTCCGAACGCATAAGTCGAATGACTGCTCTCTACTCCCTGATCCGGACGCACTCCTGGCCGATGGGGACCGGCTGCCTGCCACGGAGGCGGGTCCAGGGAGCAGGAGGTCGCTCGCCGGGGTTGTGCGGTTACACGCGGCGAACCATCCGGCTCGTCCGGCTTGTGAGTTCAGGTGTCCTGTTGGCCCACCCCAAGGCCCCTGGCCTGCGGTGTCACCACAACGACGACGAAATGACTGCCCGGCGGAGTTCGCCTGTCCACACATGACCGGACATCTGACAGATGCGGCACACCATCAATCGCGGTCAGGCTTCGTCTGCCGCTCGCCGCCGGCTCAGCCTCCCGCTGGGCAGTCGGGCGGTCTCCCCGAAAGAGGTAGCAATGTCAAGACCGAGGCGCAGCACACTCAGAGCCGCGGTGCTCATCACGACCGGCATAGCCCTGACCGCCAGCATCGGTACGTTCGACTCAGCCGCGTCGTCCTCACCCACGACCCCGAAACCGACCGTGGTCCTTGTCAACGGGGCCTGGTCGGACTCCGCCAGCTGGAGCGGTGTCGTCAAGCGCCTGCGCAACGACGGCTACCCCGTCGTCGCGCCGCCGACCGGCTTGCGTGGCCTGACCGCCGACTCGGCCTACCTGTCGTCGTTCCTGAAGACCGTCCAGGGGCCGATCGTCCTGGTCGGACAGTCCTACGGCGGATCCGTCATCACCAATGCCGCTGCCGGCAACAGCGATGTCAAGGCACTGGTCTACATCTCCGCCTTCGCACCTGACCAGGGTGAGAGCGCCGCCGAGTTGACCGCGAAGTTCCCCGGCACTCACATCACCACCGACCCCACTGCCCCCGTTCCGACGGCGCTCACGCCTGTTCCCTTCACCCAGGCCGACGGCACCGTGGGAGTCGACCTCTACGCCAAGGCCAGCAACTACCGGGACGTCTTCCTCAGTGACCGGCTCAGCGAGAAAGAGTCCGCCGTCCTGGCAGCCACCCAGAGCCCGATCACCCCGCAGGCACTGGGCGAGCCGTCCGGTCCGCCGGCGTGGAAGTCCATCCCGTCCTGGTTCCTGGTCTCCAGGGCCGACCATGTGATTCCCGCGGAAGCCGAGCGTTTCATGGCCACCCGTGCGAAGGGGCGCGTCGTGGAGGCGAACACCCCGCACGCCGCTCAGGTGACCGACCCGGGCACCGTGACCAAGCTGATCGAACAGGCCGCGACCTCGCGTTGACGATGCGACCCTCACAAAGAAGGAACTGAACATGACCGTGCTCTTCAAGGACGCGCCGAACCAGACCATCGATGTCGACGGGACTCCGTTCGCGTATCGCGAGGTGGGCCCGAAGACCGGCGTCGCGCTGGTACTCCTGAACCACATCACCGCGGTGCTCGACGACTGGGACCCGGCGGTGATCGACGGGCTGGCGGCCGGGCGGCGTCTCGTCCTGGTGGACCTGCGCGGTGTCGGCGCCTCCGGTGGCACCACGCCCGACAACTTCGAGGCGATGGCCGTTGACGTCGCCGCTTTCGTCGCCGCGCTCGGTCTGGACACCGTCGACCTGCTTGGCTTCTCGCTGGGCGGCATGGTCGCTCAGGTCGTCGCGCAGCAGCAGCCCGACCTGGTCCGCCGGATCGTGCTGGCAGGCACCGGCCCCGCCGGTGACGAAGGTCCCGCGTCGTGGGGTGCGGGCCTGCAGACGGCCTTCGCCCGGGCCGACGCGGAGCAGAAGCACCCCAAGCACATCCTGTTCTTCTCGCAGACGGAGAACAGCCAGGCGGCCGCGAACGCGTTCCTTGCTCGCCTGGACGAGCGCGTCGACGACCGCGACACGCCCGTGACGAACGAGACGATCGGTGCTCAGCTGGCCGCGGCCGCGAAGTGGGAGCAGGGCACCTCGTCCGCCGGTCTGGCCACTGTGGACAAGCCCGTGCTGGTGGTCAACGGCGACAACGACATCATGGTGCCGACGATCAGCTCGTTCCACCTCGCGGAGCTGCTGCCCAATGCCCAGTTGGCGGTCTACCCGGACGCCGGCCACGGCGGCATCTTCCAGTACCACGAGCTCTTCGTGCGACAGGTGCTCGACTTCCTCGCCTGAGCACCCAGGCCAGTCGCCTGGCCGGCCGAACCGCCGGCTTGGCGACTGCCGGGGCAGTTCTCCCCGAATGCACAACAAAGGAACCAGGCAATGACACTCCCGCATCTCAGCGAGGAAATGAGCTTGGCGGTGCCGCGTGACATGAGCCGCCGGTCCTTCGCGGGCCTCGCGGCTCTGGGAACGGCCGGGCTCGCCCTGGCCGCGACCGGACCCGCGGTGGCTGCGGAGTCCTCCGCCGCAGAGCGCAGTTCCGCCGTACGGCGTTCCGTCGTCCTCGTCCACGGCGCCTACGCCGACGGCTCGTGCTGGTCCGACGTGATCCTGCGCCTTCAGGCCGCCGGTGTGACCGTGACGTCGGTCCAAAACCCGTTGACGTCGCTGAGCGACGACGTAGCCGCGACCCGGCGCGTGCTCGACCAGCAGACCGGCCCGTCCGTCCTGGTGGCGCACTCCTACGGCGGGGCGGTGATCAGCCAGGCCGGTGGACACCCGGCGGTCGACTCGCTGGTCTACCTCTCTGCGCGAGCCCCGCTGGCAGGTGAGGACTATCCAGCGCTCGCCGCGCGTTTTCCCACCGCGCCCGCCAACTCCGGCCTGTTCTTCGAAGGCGGCTTCGGCCGCCTGACCGAAGCCGCCTTCGTCAACGACTTCGCCAACGGCGTACCCATTGCCAGAGCGCGGGTTCTGTACGCCGCTCAAGGACGAGTCGCGCAGGACCTGTTCAGCACCAAGACAACTGCCGCCGCTTGGGAGACCAAGCCGAGCAGCTACGTCGTCACGACCAACGACCGCACGACGTCACCAGCGCTGCAGCGCTTCGTCGCGGCCCGGATGAAGGCCAGGACCACACTGGTGGACTCGGGGCATCTCTCGCTCATCACGCATCCGGACCTCATCGCACGGGTCATCTTGGACGCGGTCCACAGTGGACTGTCTCGCTCGTCGAACACCATCCCGCGGACATCCTGAGCCTTCCCGGCGGCGTGGGTCGACAGGAACCGCGACCGGCGGGATCGCTCTTCGATTGCTTGCCGCTCTTCACCGTGCCGCTCGTGCAGTGGCACCGAGTTAGGAAAACAAGTATGAGTGAATACGACTTCATCGTTGTCGGCGCGGGAACGGCAGGCAGCGTCCTGGCCGCTCGGCTGTCGGAGGACCCAAGCGCAAGCGTGCTCCTCCTCGAAGCGGGCAGCCGGGACGCCCACGACCTGTCGGCGGTCCCACCTGCCTGGCCGCTGCTCTTCGGCACCGAGGCCGACTGGGCCGACGTCACCGTGCCTCAGATCAACGGTGCGCCGATGCCTTTCCCTCATGGGCGCGCGCTCGGCGGTTCGTCCGCGATCAACGCCATGTTCTTCTTGCGGGGACACCGCTCCAGCTACGACGCGTGGGCGGCGGCCGGAGCGAAGGGGTGGGGCTTCGACGACCTGCTCCCGTACTTCCAGCGCAGTGAGGACATACCAGGCCGCGACCCGTCCGTCCGCGGCGTCGGGGGGCCGCTGACCCCCAGGCCCGCGGACCCCCTCCACCCGATCATCGCGGCAGGTCTCGCCGCCGCGCTCGAGGTCGGGCACCCGTCCGCCACCGACATCAGCGGTGGTCTGGAGGAAGGCTTCGGCCCGTCGGACCTCAGCATCGTCGACGGTAAGCGGCAGAGCGCGGCGGACGCCTACCTCCTGCCCGTCATGGCCCGTCCGAACCTGAGCGTGATCACGGGTGCGTTGGTGCACAAGGTCGTTATCCGCAACGGACGCGCCGTCGGTGTGGAGTACAGCGTCGCCGGCGAGGTGCTCACCGCCACGTCCCGCCAGGAGGTGGTGCTGAGCTCGGGCACGGTCGGATCCGCACACCTTCTCCTGCTGTCCGGTGTGGGGCCGAGGGCACACCTGAACGACATCGGCATCGACGTGGTTCGTGACCTGCCAGGAGTTGGGCTGAACCTGCACGACCACTCCCTGTCGCAGGTGGCCTACCGGCCGACGCGCCCGTTGCCTCCGATGGAGCACAACCACGGCGGGGTGATCGGCCTGACCCGTACCGAGGCCGGGCTCGACGGACCCGATCTGCAGTTCCTGTTCTCCGACATCCCGCTGTACGGTCCTGCTTTGCAAGGCCCGGAAGGGATGTACGCCGTCGTGTTCTCCGCGATGCTCCCGCGCAGCCGCGGCTCGCTGCGCCTGCTCTCGAGCGACCCGGCCGTCCGGCCCAGCATCGATCCCCGGTACTACGAGGACTCCCACGACCTGGACGTCATGGTCGAAGGAGTCCGGATGGCCCGCGAGATCGGGCGGGCAAAGGCCTTCGACGACTGGAGGGCCGAGGAGGTCCTGCCGGCTCCGGACATGACCAGCGCGGGCGAGATCCGCGACTACGTGAGGCAGAGCCTCCTGACCTACTTCCACCCGGTGGGTACCTGCCGGATCGGCGACGACGACACTGCTGTTGTGGACACCAATCTGCGCGTGCACGGCGTGGAGGGCCTTCGCGTGGCCGACGCTTCTGTGATGCCGTCGGTGCCGTCGGCCAACACCAATGCGACGGTCTACGCCATCGGTGAGCGGGCGGCGGACCTCATTCGCACAAGCCAGATATGACCCGCTGACTCAGTGCCCATGAATGAGGCGGGGGAGGGCCAAGTGCCCTCCCCCGCCTCATTGGTGGTGAGACCACGGCTCGTCACATGCGATAGATCGACTTGGATCGCTGGTAGGCGGCGAGACCGTCCGGTCCCAGTTCGCGACCGATTCCGCTGTACTTGACGCCACCGAAAGGAGCGTTGAGGTCGGGCAGGTAGCCGTTGATACCAACGCTTCCGGTGCGGATGCGGCGGGCCAGCGCCAGACCTCGTTCCGGCGAACTCGTCCACACACTGCCGGCGAGGCCGTAGTCGGAGTCGTTGGCCAGCGTCACCGCGTGCTCCTCGTCCTCGTACGGCGTGACCGTGATGACAGGGCCGAATACGTCCTCGCGGGCGATCGCCCAACTGTTGTCGACATCAGCGAGCACGGTCGGCTGGAAGTACCAGCCTTCGTCATGTCCTTCCGGTCGCCCACCGCCGACAACGAGCCGTGCGCCATCGGAGATGCCCTTCGCGACCGCGGCCTCGACCTCCTGCCGATGCCTTTCCGTCGCAAGTGGTCCGATCTGGGTGATCGGGTCCAGCGGGTCACCGACGGTGAGCGACTGGGCCAGTCCCGCTACCATGTCGACGACTTCCGCGTAGTGGCTCCTCGGGGCCAGCACGCGGTTGGAGAGAAAGCACGTTTGACCGTTGTTGATGAGCATCGCGCCGAACAGGGCTTCACCCATACGGCTCAGGTCGAGGTCCGCGTCGTCCAGGAAGACGGCGGCGGAGCGCCCGCCCAACTCCAGGATCGCTGGCCTCACCAAGGGGCCGCAGATCTGAGCGATGCGCTTCCCGATGGCGGTGGATCCCGTGAAGGCGACCATGTCGACACCGGGGTGGCCCACGAGGTAGGCGCTCGAGTCCGCTTCGGCCGGAACCACGTTGAGGACTCCTGGCGGAAGGCCAGCCTCCATCGCGGCCTCGGCGAACACGCCGGTGTCAAGGACCGTTTCCGGTGCAGGTTTCAGCACGACGGTGCAGCCCGCCGCGAGCGCGGCGGCGAACTTCTGCGCCGCCAGGGTCTGAGGGAAGTTCCACGGTGCGATCGCCGCGACGACACCGACCGGCTCGCGGTGGATTCGCGTCGTGCCGCCGAACATGCCGGGCTGACTGGTCTCGACGACCTGCTCGCGCACGAGGCCCGCGTAGTACCGCAGCAGGATCCCAGGAAACTGTCCCTCGATCTGGCCTGCCACCGCGATCGGCATGCCGTTCTGCTCACTCACGATCGGCACCGTCTGTTCGGATCGCTTGTCCAGCGCGTCGGCGAGGCGGTTGAGACAGGCCGCTCGGTCCTGCGGGGACCACGACGACCATCCGGCCGGATCGTCAAAGGCACGCCGGGCGGCTGTCACGGCCCGGTCGACGTCCTCGGTGGTCGCCGAGACCGTCGTACCCAGCGTTCTGCCGGTCCGCGCGGATCGCACGGTGATCTCCGCCGAGCCTGTCGACGCCGCCCAGCGGCCGTCGATGAATAGGGATTCACTGGTCGTCATTGTCCACTCCCTGAAGAACGGTTTGTCCGCGACTATTCGCCTGCGGTCGCGCCGGGTCCACGGGTCGGTCCACTGGGCGGCCTGCGATCCCGTCGGTCCACTGGCCGGACCGTTGTGCTGACCTCGCTGATTTGGAAGTTCACAGTGGCGGCATGGCACTCAGTGAAGAGGACGTCGACCGGCTGGCGGGTGAGCTGTGGAACGCCGAGCGGAGCTCAGCCCCGATCCAGCCCATCAGCGCCAGGCACCCTGACGCGGACATCGACGACGCTTACCGGATCCAGCTCGCGGGTGTCCGCCTCCGTGTGGACGGCGGGGATCGCGTACGCGGGCACAAGGTCGGGCTCACCGCTCGGGTGATGCGGCAGCAGTTCGGCGTCAGCCGGCCCGACTTCGGGCACCTGCTGGCATCGATGTTCCACGCCGAGGGAGAACCGCTCCCGATCGACGAGCTCATCGCACCGCGGGTCGAGCCCGAGGTCGCCTTCGTGCTCAACGCCCCGCTGCGCGGTCCCGGGGTCACAGTTGCGGACGTGCTCGCGGCCACGGCGTTCGTGCTGCCCGCATTGGAGATCATCGACTCGCGGATCGAGGACTGGCGCATCGGCATTGTCGACACCGTGGCCGACAACGCGTCCTCGGCGAGGGTGGTGCTCGGCGGCAAGCGGACCTCGGTGTCCGAAGTGGATCCCCGGCTCCTCGGAGTCGTGCTGCGGCGCAACGGTGAGGTCGTGGAGACGGGAGCGACTGGTGCTGTGCTCGGCAACCCGGCGCAGGCCGTCGCATGGCTCGCCAACACGATCGCGAGTCACGGCGGAGTCCTGAACGCCGGAGACCTGATCATGCCGGGCACCTGTACGCGCGCTGTGGCCATGGAGCCCGGCGACACCGTGCGGGCGGACTTCGAGCAGCTCGGTCATGTCGGCGTTTCCTTCAGCACCGCGGCGAGCACCGAGAAGGGAGCGGCATGAGCGACGAGGTGACCAAGTGGGCGGTGCGTCTCGACGAGGCGGCGAACGCCCGGACGCCCGTGAGCCCGCTGACCAGTGATGGGCTCGACGACCTCGAGACGGCGTACAGCGTGCAGACCGAGCTCGTCCGGCAGCGGACCAGCAGGGGCGAGCGGGTGATCGGCGGCAAACTCGGTCTGACGAGCAAGGCCAAGCAGCGTGCCATGGGCGTGGACAAGCCCCTCTACGGGCAGATCACCGCCGGCATGGCCCGCCAGTCGGGCACGCGCCTAGCGCTCGGGGAACTGATCCATCCGCGAGTCGAGCCAGAGATCGCGTTCGTGCTCGGTGAGGCCCTGGAGGGTCCCGGCGTGACGGTGGCCGACGTGCTCGCGGCGACCCGCTACGTCTGCCCGGCGCTCGATGTCATCGACAGCCGGTACGAGGGCTTCTCCTTCACTCACCTCGACGCGATCGCGGACAACGCGTCGTCGGCGTTCTTCGCGCTCGGAGACGACTTCACCGCGACACAGATGGATCTCACTCTCGCCGGCTGTGTGCTGGAGGTCGACGGACAGGTCGTCGAGTCGGCGGCAGGAGCGGCCGTGATGGGACATCCGGCGGCGGCAGTCGCCTTCATGGCGAACCAGGCGGCGCTGCGGGGACTGCGGCTGGAAGCGGGCTGGGTGGTGCTGTCGGGTGGCCTGACCGCACCGGTGCCGCTCAAGGCAGGCAGCACCGTGACCGCGACGATCAACGGACTCGGCAGCGTCACCCTCGGCGCGGAGTAGAAGGAGCAGCCATGCCGTTCATTCAGGTAAACCTCGGTGCCGGCCGGACCGCTGAGCAGAAGGACGCTCTGATCAAGGGCATCTCCGCCGCGGCGGCCACGGCGATCTCCGTGCCGGAGGCTTCGGTGCGAGTCTGGATCGTGGAGATCCCGGCGACGGAGGTCCTCGTCGGGGGACAGACGCTCGCCGAGCGACAGGCGCAGTCACGGTGACGCACTTCGTGCTGGTCCACGGCGGCTGGCACGACGCCTGGTGCTGGACGGACGCGATCGCGGCGCTGCAGCGGCAGGGGCACAGCGCCTCCGCAGTCAGCCTGCCGTCCGACGACCTGACCGCGGGCGCGTGGCGGTACGCGGAGGTGATCGCCGCCGCGGTGCGGGATCCTGGTACCGATGTCGTCGTGGGCCACTCACTCGCGGGCCTCGCCATTCCACTCGTGCCGCAGCTGGTTCCGGTGGGGGCGCTGGTCTTCCTGGCGTCACTGCTGCCGGAGCCGGGACGTTCGTGGCGGGAACAGCTCGCGGGTGGCCGTCCGATGGCGGACTGGTTCTACGACGAGGCGCTGCCGCATCAGGGACGGGACGAACTGGGCAGGTCGACCTGGCCGCCGTCGATCGCTGCCGGTCTGTTCTACCAGGACTGTCCACGTGAGACCGCTGAGGGCGCGGCCGCCCGGTTGCGCCCTCAGTCGCCGGCGCCGATCGCCGAGACGACGCCCCTGACAGCCTTCCCCGATGTTCCCCTGCACTACGTCGGATGCCGCGCCGACCGTGCGGTGTCCCAGGCGTGGGCCGAACGAACCGTTCGCGAGCGCCTCGGAACCGAAGTCACCTGGCTCGCCGGCTCGCACAGCCCGTTCCTGGCCCGCCCGGACGAGCTGGCCGATGTTCTTGTCACCTTCAGACCCTGAGTCCGGGAGGACTGATGACCGGCACCGTCGCCGTGTTCAGCACGGCAGCTGAAACTCAACATCAGGTGGAGCAGTTCCTCTACCGCGAGGCCGCGTTGCTGGACGAATGGCAGCTGGACGACTGGCTCGCCTTGATGCACCCCGACGTGGAGTACCGGGTGCCGGCCCCCGGCTCGGACCACCTCGATCCGCGGAACACCCTCCAAGTGATCCACGACAACCACCTCCGGATGCAGGGACGCGTCACCCGCCTGAAGAGCAAGCACGCCCACGCGGAGAGTCCTCATTCGCGCACGCGCCGGCTCATCACCAACGTCGTTGTGGAGAGCCTCGCAGAGGACCTCGTCGTGCAAGCCAACTTCCACGTGGTGCGCACCCGGCTCGGTCAGCTCGACCACTTTCTCGGCGCGTACCGGTACGTGCTGGTCCGGGTGGGGGAGAGCTTCCTCATCCGGGAACGGGTGGCGGTCCTGGACCACGGCATCGTCGAGGCCGGCGGCACCGTCTCCATCATTCTGTGACGGGAAGCAGCGCCGTGCTTGATCTGCACACCCACGTCGTGCCCGCCTCGACGCCGTTCCTGGAGAGGCTCTCCTCTACCGACCCCCGCTGGGCTCGGCTCGAGGAGGGTCCGGAAACCGGTGACGTGATGGTGGCCGGCAAGCTGTTCCGCACCGTCCGGCGGGTGGCGTGGGACCTCGACCACCGGCTGGAGACGGCGATCGAGGCGGGGGCGACCGGTCAGTTGCTGTCAGCCATGCCCGAACTCCTGGCTCCGTGGGCATCCCCCGCGCAGGGCCGTGACTTCGCCCGGGCGTTCAACGAATGGCTCGCTTCGGAGCTGCCGCGGCATGGTGGGTTCTACGAAGGACTGGGAGTTGTTCCCCTCGCCGACCCCGAGGCGGCGGCCGCCCTGCTCCAAGAGGTCGCGGACCTGGGCCTGGTCGGCGTGGAAGTGCCGTCCACTCCGCCAGGGGCCCCGCTGCACACGACGTCGTGGTCGAGTTTGCTGGACGAGGCCGAGCGGCTCGGACTGCTGCTGTTCGTGCACGCCGTCGGAGGACCTGAGGCCGCGTACTACCCGCATCCGATGGCGGCCAACGGAGTTCTGTTCCCGGCGAGCATCGGTGCGGCCGTGGCGGGACTGATCACGAGTGGTGCGCTGTCCGCTCGTCCGAGGCTTCAGGTGCTCGCCAGTCACGGAGGCGGCTCGCTGATCACGCAGCTACCGCGCATCGATTTCCTGCGGGACACCACGCCCGAACTGCGTGCCCTGATGCCTGAGGCCGCGGTGGCCTCTGCCCGACGGCTTTGGTACGACCCCCTGCTGTTCGACGCCGGACTGCTCAGACACCTGGCACGCACCGTCGGCACCGACCGGATCGTCCTCGGCACCGACTACCCGTTCATGCCGGCCGATCCGGTGCGATTCCTCGACGACCCGGACCTGCTGGATGGTCTGGCGCACTCGGTCAGGTTTACCAACCCGGCGGCGCTGCTCGCAGCGCTCGGCCGCACCCCCAGCAAAGGAGCTGAAGCACGATGACCGCCGAACCCCTCACGTCACCGATCCACGACCCGCACGGGAACGGAATGGTCGACGACCGGCCCGCTGACGGCCTCTTCCGAGTGAACCGCGCCGCGCTGGTGTCCGAGGATGTCTTCGCCCAGGAGCAGAGGGCCATCTTCGACCGCTGCTGGCTCTACGTCGGACACGCGTCCGAGGTGCCGAACGCGGGAGACTTCCGCGCCAGAACGGTGGCGGGCCGGCCGCTCGTGCTGTGGCGTGGTTCCGACGGGGAGGTCCGCGTCTTCCTCAACGCGTGCCGCCACCGCGGCGCCCAGTTGTGCCGGGTCCCCGAGGGTAACGCCCGAGGGATGTCGTGCTTCTACCACGCCTGGACGTACTCCAGCGACGGCACGCTCACAGGGCTGCCCGACGCCGACGGCTACGGACCGGACTTCGACCGCTCGCGGTTCGGCCTGAACACGCCGCCGCTCGTCGCCGAGTACCGCGGGTTCGTGTTCTGCTGCTTCGATCCGCACGCGGTGTCGTTGCCGGAGTACCTCGGCGAGGCGTGCGAGTACCTCGACCTGGTCGCGGACCAGTCCCCGGAGATGGAGGTGGTCGACGGTGTCCACGAGTACTCGATGGACGCGAACTGGAAGCTGTTCGTGGAGAACAGCCTCGACGGTTACCACCTCATTCCATTGCACCGGACCTACTTCGACTACCTGAAGTCCACCGAGGACTCCTACCTGGACCCCCGCAAGGCGACCCGGGCAGAGGACCTGGGCAACGGGCACGCGGTGATCACGGTGGAGGGGCCGTGGGCTCGCCCGGTGGCGCGGTGGACTCCTTCCCTGGGGGAGGAGAACCGCGCCTACGTGGACGAGCAGCGTGCCGTTTTGGAGCAACGCTTCGACGCCGATCGCGCCCGGCGCATCGCCACCACGGACCGCAACCTTCTCGTCTTCCCCAACCTGATAGTCAACGACATCATGGGCGTGGTGATCCGCACGATCACTCCGACCGCGGCGGGACGCACCCTGATCTCGCAGTGGACGCTGGCCACCAAGGGCGAACCGGAGTCGGTTCGTGCTCGCCGCCTGGACTCGTACGTGACGTTCCAGGGGCCGGGCGGGCTCGCGACTCCGGATGACATGGAAGCCTGCGAGTCCTGTCAGACGGGGTTGGCGGTCGTGGCCGAATCGCCGTGGTCCGACATCTCCCGGGGCATTCACAAGGAAGCGGCCGGCGGCCCGTTCGTGGCTTCGGACGAAGTACAGCAACGAGCTTTCTGGCGGCACTGGCAGAAGTTGCTCGGTTAGGCTGCCGTGGTGCGCATCAGTGCTGATGAGAATGCTGAGCACCGGTCGGTCGTCGACCGGATGCAGCTCATTCTCGACACGGTCGCGACCTCGGCCGGTGAGATAGGGCTCAGCGAGTTGGCCAGGCAGACCGGCCTGAAGAAGACCACTGTCCACCGGCTGGCCACGGACCTGGTCGCCCACCGGATGCTGGAACGCGGCGGTTACGGATACCGGCTCGGACTACACCTGTTCGAGCTGGGGCAGCGGGTGCCGGCCTCGCGGCGGTTGCGGGCGACGGCACTGCCGTTCATGGCGGACCTGCTGGCCGCCACGGGCGAGGTGGTGCAACTCGGCGTCCTGGACGGGACAGAGATCGTCTACGTCGAGAAGCTCGTGGGGAGGAACAGCGTGGCGGTGCCGTCATCGGTGGGCTCGCGGTTGCCCGCCTACTGCAGCGGGCTGGGCAAGGCCATCCTGGCCTTCGAGGACTCCTCCGCGGTCGACCTCGTGCTCGCTGCTCCGATGCCTGCCCGCACCAGCACCACCATCACGGACGGCCGGCGGTTCCTCCGCGAGCTGGAGACCATTGCGGACAGTGGTGTCGCCTATGACCGTGAGGAGGGCACGAAAGGGATCGTCTGCGTGGCGGCACCGATCGTCGTCGAGAGCTACGTCGGCCGGACCGGACACCGCGCTGTGGCGGGACTGTCCGTGACAGGGCCCGCACAGCGCCTGCAACCCGCGCGCCTGGCGGCGGCCGTGAGGACCGCCGCACTGAGCATCAGCCGTCTGCTCGGCCCGCCGTCGCTGCGCTGAAATCGAGCGCTGTTGTCTCTGGCCTGCCGTGATGGCTCGGCTGTGCGTCGGTCGCGTCGGCCGGCCTGCGGATCGACACCGTGGTGTCGCGGCCGAACCGTGCGGCGACGATCCCGCCGGGCCGCAGCGGCATGGCGGCGGTGAGCCCGCCGGTGATCACGAGTTCGCCCTTGCGCAGATGCTGTCCCCGCGCCGCGAGCGCGTCCGCGAGCCAGGCGATGCTGTACAGCGGATGCCCGCCGGCCGCAGCCGATGTGGCCGTTGCGAGCGATGTCCCGTCTCCGGTCAGTTCGACGGTGACACGATGGCTGTCGAGCGGTGCCACGTCGAGCTCAGGCCCGAGAACGACGCCCGCGGCGGACGAACCGTCCGCCGTGTTCTGCTCGGCGGTGAACTTGTAGTCGTGCCAGACGGAGTCGACGACCTCCAGGCACGCGTGAACGGCTGCGACCGCGTCGGCGATCTCCGGCAGCAGCAAGCCGGTTCCTGGCAGATCTTTCGAGAGGACGATGCCGATCTCCGGCTCGACGCGGGGGTGCAGGAAGTCCTTCACCCACGCGTTGTCACGCAGGATCATGTCGTCCAGGAGCGGTCCGTAGTTGGGGGACTGGACGCCCATCTGCTCACGCATCGCCGCCGACGTGTAGCCGAGTTTGTAGCCGACGTGACAGCGCCCTTCGGCCAGCCGCAGGGCAGTCAGCCGTTCCTGGACGTCGTAGGCGCGTTCCATGGTCAGCGTCGTCGCGATCCTGCTGCCGTCCAGGACCGTGCGTGCTACGCGGGCGTGGTGCAGCTCATGGGCGAGTTCGTCCGCACCCTGGCCGCTGGGAATGTGTTCGGTTTGCCTCACTCCCACATCCTGGCGCGGTCTCGAACACGAGGTGTGCCGACGGTTCACTGGGCGGTCCGCACGATGGCCCCTCCACCGTTCCGCTGGTGAAACTCATCTCGTCACCACTCAAGGACGAGGAGGTCTGTGATGGGCGAGGTTCTGGGTCTAGGAGTCACGCACTACCCGCCGCTCAGCGGCACAGACGACAACCTGACGCGGGTCTTCCGCGGTGCCCTGGCGGATCCGTCGCTGCCGCCCGAACTGCGCGACCCGGCGTCGTGGCCCGAGCGGGCCCGTCAGGAATGGGCAGAGGATTCCGGTGTGGCAGCGGGGAAAGCCCACCGCGAGATGCTGCGCGAGGGATTCCGGCGCACTCGTGAGGCGCTGGACGAGTTCCAGCCGGACGTCGTGCTCATCTGGGGCGACGACCAGTACGAGAACTTCCGCGAGGACATCGTGCCGCCCTACGCGGTTCTCGCCTACGAGGACACGGTGGTTCACCCCTGGCGGCACGCGGACGAGTCCTCCAACATGAAGGGCAAGCCGAACATCTGGGGTGAGGGTGAGAACACCGAACGGACGATCCGTGGGCACCGGCCTTTCGCCCTGCACCTGACCGAGCAATTGCTCGGCCGCGGCATCGACACCCCGTACGCCTACCGGCCGCTGCACCATCCCGGTTTCGCCCACGCGTTCCTGAACACCGTGCTGTACCTGGACTACGACCGTCGCGGGTTCGACTATCCGGTCGTCGCCTTCCCGATCAACTGCTACGGCCGCAAGGTGATCAGCTTCCAGGGCAACATCAGCCCGCTGGGTGTGGAGCGCGAGCTGGACCCGCCATCGCCGACCCCCGCGCGCATCATGGACGTCGGCGCCGCCGTCGCCCGGATCTGCGCGGACAGTCCTTACCGGGTCGCACTGGTCGCGAGCTCCAGCTGGTCGCACAGCTTCCTGGTCGACTCGACCTTCCGGCTCTTCCCGGACTCCGCTGCCGACACGCGGATGTACGACGCGCTGGTGGCCGGCGACTACTCGGTGTGGGAGAACACCTCCCTGGCCGAGGCGGAGAAGGCGGGCCAGCAGGAGCTGCTGAACTGGTGGGCTCTGCTCGGAGCCATGCGGGAGCTGGGACGCACGCCGAGTTGGACGTCCTTTGCCGCGTCGAACATCTTCGTGTCCAACAAGGTCTTCGCGATCTACGACGGGGACTCGCGGTGACCCGCTTCGACGTCGCGGTGATCGGTGCCGGGCCGGCAGGGCTGTTCGCCGCCTTCTACGCCGGTATGAGAGGTCTCTCTGTGGCGCTGGTCGACGCCCTGCCCGAGCCGGGTGGTCAGATCACCGCGCTGTACCCGGAGAAGTTCATCCGCGACGTGGCCGGGTTCCCGGCCATCCGCGGCCGCGAACTGGTGGCAGAGCTGGTGGCACAGGGAGAACCGTTCGCCCCCGAGGTCTTCCTGGGGCGCCAGGCCACCGAGCTCGACGACCTGCCGGGCGGCAGGTTCCGGTTGGGGCTCGCGGGCGGTCCCGATCTCGACGCGGGCGCCGTCGTGGTGACCGGCGGGGTCGGTACCTTCACGCCGAGGCGGTTGCCCTGCGGTGAAACGTTCCTGGGGCGCGGGCTGAGCTACTTCGTCCGTGCCCCGGAGGAACTGGCCGGCAAGCGGGTCCTCGTGGTGGGAGGCGGGGACTCCGCCTTCGACTGGGCTGACGCCCTGCAGGGCAGCGCCGATGTGACGCTGGTGCACCGGCGAGCGAGTTTCCGGGCACATCAGTACACAGTGGAGCGTGTGCTGGGCGGTCCCGCCTCGGTGCTGACCAACACCGTGGTCGAGCATCTCGCCGGCGACAGTCACCTTCGCCGGGCGACACTGCGCGACACCGTCTCGGACTCCCGCGTCGAGATCGAGTGCGACCACGTCGTCGCCGCTCTGGGTTTCGTCGCGAGCCCAGGGCCTCTGTTGCAGTGGCGACTCGAGATGCGCGATCGCAAGATCCTGGTGGACCACGCGATGCACACCAGCCGCCCCGGTGTCTTCGCCGCCGGAGACGTGTGCACGCACGACGGCCGGGTCCCGCTCATCGCGGTCGGGTTCGGCGAGGCGGCGACCGCCGTCAACCACGCGGCGGCATGGCTGGACCCCACAGTGTCGATCTTCCCAGGGCATTCGACCGACAGCACCCCAGTCGCCAGCCCCGCTTGAACCCAGGAGAACGTTCATGACTTTCGTCATCACCGAGGCGTGCGTCGACGTCCTCGATCGGTCCTGCATGGAGGAGTGCCCGGTCGACTGCATCTACGAGGGCGACCGCAAGCTGTACATCAACCCTGTGGAGTGCATCGACTGCGGGGCGTGCGAACAGGCTTGCCCCACAGCCGCAGCCATTTCGGACCGCGCACTGCAGGGCACCGACGCGGCGTGGAACACCCAGGACAACGCCACTTTCTTCAGTGAGCTCCTGCCGGGACGCGACACCGCCCTCGGTACCCCTGGAGGCGCTTCCCACCTGGGGCGGTTGGGCGTCGACACTCCCACCGTCGCCGCGTTGCCCCATGCCTGAGAGGACATCAGTGACTGTCATGAACGCCAGGACGGCGAGTTACGATCCGCGCACCGGCCAGGAGTTGCCTGGCGGAGAG
Source organism: Streptomyces sp. NPDC001002 (assembly GCF_053599215.1). Classification (NCBI taxonomy): domain Bacteria; kingdom Bacillati; phylum Actinomycetota; class Actinomycetes; order Kitasatosporales; family Streptomycetaceae; genus Streptomyces; species Streptomyces sp. NPDC001002. The sequence goes on from NZ_JBSFLV010000008.1 coordinate 75,094, forward strand.
GCCATGAGCGACAGCGACGACGTCGAAAGGATCGTCGCCGCGGCAGCCGCCGCCGCGCCTGGCCTGGAAGACCTCGGCCGGTCCGGTCGTGCCGGCCTGCTGCGCGACCTCGCCGGCGCGCTCGACGCCCGGCGTGAAGACGTGGTTGCCCATGCCAACAGTGAGACCGCCCTCGGCCGTCAGAGGCTTTCCGCGGAGCTCAACCGCACCGTCTACCAGCTTGGCTTCTTCGCTGACGTGATCGAGGAGGGCAGCTACCTCGAAGCGACCATCGACCGTCCCGGGCCGACCCCGATGGGCCCGCGTCCGGATCTCAGGCGCATGCTGGTGCCGCTCGGTCCGGTCGCTGTGTTCGGCGCGAGCAACTTCCCGCTCGCCTTCTCCGTGCCCGGTGGTGACACCGCTTCCGCGCTCGCGGCCGGCAATCCCGTTGTGGTCAAGGCACATGGCTCCCACCCCGGAACCTCCCGCCTCGTGTACGAGATCCTCCGTGAAGCGGCCGCATCCTCCGGTGCCCCGGACGGCACGATCGGAATCGTCTTCGGGCGAGAGGCGGGAGAACGCCTCGTGCGGCACCCAGCCGTGCGGGCAGTCGGCTTCACCGGCTCGTTGAGCGGCGGCCGTGCCCTGCTCGACGCGATCAACGGACGCGACGAGCCCATCCCGTTCTACGGCGAGCTGTCCAGTTTGAACGCGCTTGTCGTCACCGAGGGCGCGGCCCGCGAGCGGGCAGCCGAGATCGGAGCGGGACTCGTGAGCTCCGTTACGGGATCGGCGGGTCAGTTGTGCACCAAACCGGGTCTCGTCCTGATACCCGCAGGAGCGGCAGGTGATGAGGTAGTGACAGCAGCGGCAGCCGCCTTGCCCGGCGTGGACGTCATTCCCCTTCTCAGCCAGCGAATTCAGCAGTCCTACCTCGACGACACCCGGCAACTGCATGCTCAGGCGGGTGTGTCCACAGTGGCCGGCGGAGGACCCGTGCGCGAGGGATTCCGCGTGCCGTCGCTCTTGGTGACCGTGAACGCCGCCGGCGTCCCCGACGAGGCATTCGCCGAGTACTTCGGCCCGGCGGCGGTGATCGTGCGTTACTCGAGCGTCGCGGAGCTCACCGACGTGATCCGCCGGCTGCCGTCCTCGCTCACCGCGACCGTTCACCTCGGCGGCCAGGAAGCGGTTCCCCCCTGGCTGGAAGGGCTCCGGCGCAGCGCGGGACGGCTCGTGTTCAACGGGTATCCGACCGGCGTCGCGGTGAGCTGGGCTCAGCACCACGGTGGGCCGTGGCCGGCGACGAACAGTCTGTTCAGCTCCGTGGGAGCGACCGCGATTCGCAGATTCCTCCGTCCCGTCACCTGGCAGGACGCTCCGGCCGAGTACCTGCCGGAGGAACTGAAGGACAGCCCCGCGGACGCCGTGCCGCGCCGGGTCGACGGTGCTCTCGAACTACCGGCCTGACGTCGCGTCCCCGCGCCCGGACGCGACGAGCAGGAAGCGCCGCCAGCTCGTCGTCCTGGCGGCGCTTCTGCTTCTTCCCCTGCTGGTGCTTCAACTTCGTGTTGCGGAGCCGTTTCTGACGCCGAGCGTCGCGGCGACCGTCGCGACGGTGCTGCGGGACCCGTTCCGCTACGCCGGCACCCGGCGGAGGATCGCCCGGTCGTACGCGCTGGCCGTCGCTGTGGCCGTGCCCGTGTCAGCCCTGGGTGCCCTGTTGGCGCTGCCGACCGTGGTCACGGTCGCGGTCGCGGTGGTCGTCGCGTTGAGCAGCGGGCGGGTGAGGTTCCACCCGCCCGCCGTGGGCCTGCCGTTGTCGGTGCAGACCGGTCAGATCGTGTCGGTCGGCATCAGCTGGTCGGTGATCGTTCTGTCCACCGCGTACATCTTGCTGGCCCTGGTGCTGGTGTCCCGGTTGCTCAACCCTGCGACAACCACTCCGCCGCTCGTTCGGCGATGGCGACCACGGTGGCGTTGGTGTTGGCGGAGACGATGGTGGGCAGCACCGAGGCGTCGACCACACGCAGCCCGTCGATCCCGTTGACCCGCAGCTGGAGGTCGACGACGGCACCGTCGTCGGAACCGAGGCGGCAGGTGCCCACCGGGTGGAAGTACGTTCCGGTGGTGCTCCGGACGAAATCGCGCATCGCCGCGGGATCCTGGACAGCGGTACCCGGCAGAGCCTCCTCACCACGCCAGGACGTCAGTGCGGCCGTCTCGCCCACTCGTCTTGCGAGCGCCAGCGCGTCCACCATGGTGTCCAGGTCCCGCTCGTCACTGTAGAACGACGGATCGACGAGCGGAGGGGTGAACGGATCGTCGGAGCTCAACCGCACCTCTCCTTTGCTGTGGGGCCTCAGCAGGGCGTACCCGATCGTGTAGCCCGTCGCCGGTCCGCTCATGGTGGGCGGGTGAAACGGGATGTCCATGAACAGCAGCTGGACGTCGGGGCGGGCCAGCTCCGCCCGGGTCGGCAGCATCGCGACAGCGTCGGCGTGGTTGTTCACACCCGGTGGAAAGCCCGGCAGGGCCGAGTAGACCAGACCTGCGAGGGGGTGGTCCTGCAGGTTCTGTCCCACCTCTGGTGCGTCGAGCACGACGGGCACTCCCAGCCGGGCCAGTTCGGCCGCTGGTCCGACACCCGAAAGCATGAGCAGCTGCGGCGAACTGATCGCTCCCGCGGACAAGACGACCTGATCCGCGGTGACATGCTCGATGGCTCCGTCGCGCAGGTACTCGACGCCGACACAACGCCCATCGCGAATCGCGAGCGACCGCACGTGCGCGTCGGTGACCACGTGTAGGTTCTCGCGCCAGGTTGCCGGCGCCAGGTACGCCTCGTAGGCGGACCATCGGACACCGTCGATCGCGGACATCTCCAGCAGGCTGCCGCCAGTCTGGCACTGTCCGTTGAGATCTGCGGACAGCGGGTAGCCGAGCTCGGTGAGCGCGGAGAGGCCGGCGGTCGCCACTGGATGTGGCGTGCTTGCGGTCGCCACGTGCAGCGGTCCTCCTGACCCGCGGTAGCGGGGGTCGCCTTCCTTGGCGTGCTCGCTCCGCATGAAGTAGGGCAGCAGGTCCTCGTATGCCCAACCGGTCGCACCATTCGCGGCCCAGCCGTCGTAGTCGGCCCGGTGTCCACGCAGGTGGGCCATCGCGTTTATCCGGCCCGACCCGCCCAGGACCTTGCCCTGCGGGTACGGCACCACCCCGCCACCCAGCCCCGGTTGTGCTGTGGTGGCGTACTTCCAGTCCACCGGTCCACCCATCAGGGCGGGCCAGGCAGGAACCACCGACAATTCCGCCGGCCCGGAGGCCGGACCTGCCTCGATCAGCAGGACCTGAACGTCGTGCTGCTCTGACAATCGAGCCGCGAGAACGCATCCCGCGCTTCCTCCGCCAACGATCACCACGTTGTAACCGTTCAACGCCATCGGTTGCTCCTGTCGACATCCGTGGATCGACAACAAGTCAGTCAACCGGAGGCTGTTCAGTCCTCTATGGGCGGTTGTCTGACGATCGTGACCCGCACTGTGACATCGGCTTTGTGGCCTGCGCCACAGTCCGATCCACTGGGCGGTCCGACCCGTCCTGGCGTCATGCGGAGCGGTATTGCAGGCAGTGAGGGTTTTCAGGGCGGCCACTGATTCCTAATGCTGTCTGTCAAGCCGCGAGAGCGGTGGGCGGCACGAGTTCGTAGGTCCGTCCCTCGCGTAGGAGGGCCCAGAGGACGTTGACGCGGCGGCGGGCCAGGGCGAGGACGGCCTGGATGTGGCGCTTGCCCGGCACGTTTGCGGTCGTAGAACCGGCGGGAGCTCTCGCAGTACCGGATGCTGAACAGCGCCGAGATGTAGAAGACACGCTGGAGTCTGCGGTTGTAGCGCCGCGGTCGGCGCAGGTTGCCGCTGATCTTCCCGGAGTCGCGGGGAACCGGGGCGACGCCGCCGAAGCCAGCGAGGCGGTCGGCAGTGCCGAAGACGGTCATGTCGCCGCCGGTGGCGGCCAGGAACTCGGTGCCGAGGATGACACCCAGGCCGGGCATGCTGGTGACCACGTCGAAGGTGTGATGCTCTCGAAACCGGGCTTCGATGGCCTTGTCGAGCTCGGCGATCTGCTGGGTAAGGCTGATCACCTCCATCGCCAGCGTGCGTACCAGTTCGGCGGTCAGCCTCTCGCCGGGAAGGCTGGTGTGCTGGCGTTCGGCGGCCAGCAGGGCAGTCTCGGCGAGCTGGTTGGCACGGAGGACCTTGCCGTTGCGGAGCCAGGTGGTCAGGCGTTTCCCGCCGAGCCGGCGAAGGGCGGCCGGGGTCTGGTAGCCCGTCATAACGTGAGCGGGCCGGCGGTGGTTAGATCCAACGCCCGTTCCAGGCCGGGGAAGATGCCTGTGAGGTGAGCGCGGAGGCGGTAGACGGTGCGGGTGCGGTCGGCGACCAGGTCCATGCGGCGGCCAATGAGGAGCTTGAGGTCGGTGATCGTGTCGTCGCTGGTGCGTACGGGGTGCAAGTCGCGTCGGCCCCGGACCTGGTCGGCGATGACGGCGGCGTCCTTGGCGTCGGTCTTGCCTTCGCCGCCATAGCTCTCGGAGGCGCGATGGATGGCCCGGCCGGAGAGGTAAGTGCACCGGCTGGTCGTGATGGAGGAGGAGCGCGATGATCAGGGCGGCCCCACCGTCGGCCTGGTCGATGCCCAGGCCACCTCATCGCCCAGAACCAGGACGTCGGCGAGGAGTTCGAGCAGTTCGGGCTCGTCGTTGGCGACGCGACGTGACAGCAGCCGATGGCCGCTCTCGTCGATCGCGACGCATTGGTGGTGGGTTTTCCCTGCGTCGATGCCGGCCCAGATGGTGATCATGTGGTGCCTCCGTGCGGTGTAGTACTGATCCCTCCCACGGACGACCTCGCTGTCGGTTCCCTACTCAGCGATCATTCGCATTTCCTAATTGGCAGCCGAGTCGTCGTGGAGTGCCGGGCGGCCAATCATTGGGAGCCACGTCATCGGCTATCAGGTGACAGCCACACCCGGCACTCCTGGGTGGGTGAACCGTACGAAGGGCTCACCGCCTCCCACAGGGAAACGTAGGGATCGGGTGACGACGTCTGCGCCCGCAACGGACAAGGTTCCTGTGCCGTTAAGGGAGGTGTTCGACGTATCAACTCGTTGGCACAGGAGCCTTGTTGGTTCCCTGTTCTGCAGCACTCGCTCTGCCGCATACGCTGGTCGAGTGGGTCACGATGCTCATCGTCACCAGCGAGGGTGACCGTCGCGGCAAGCTCCCGCCGCACCAGCGTGCGCTGGTCGGCCTGGTGTACCTGCGCCGCCACGACACCCTCGCACAGATCGCGGCCGGCTTCGGCATCTCCGTCGGCACCGCCCACGCCTACACCACAGCCGTCGTCGACCTGCTCGCCGACCGCGCGCCCGGCCTGCTGCGGGCCCTGCGCGAGGCCGACCCGGACTACGTCCTCCTCGACGGCACCCTGGCGGAGTGCGACCGGGTTGGCGACAGCCGGGCCGACTTCTCCCACAAGCACCGTCGGCACGGGGTGAACGTGCAGGTGGCTCTCGAACAGCGCAGGCCATCAAGCCCATCATGAACCTCGGACTCACGCTGGTTGCCGAAGACGAAGGTCGGCCCATGGCGCTCTTCAAAGAAGTGCATCGTCCCTATCGACAGCGACACCGCCCGCGTGCGCTGCTCGCCGGGCGGGTCGCTCCCAAAGCCGCCTATTACGTAGAGGCTGACGTGGGCTCCGATGTGGATGGGTGAACTGCTGGTCACCCCAGGGTGGGGTTTCCGCTGGTGGGGATAGCAGTGGTGATTCGTGGGAGTTGTGGCCTGTCGGGCTGTCGCTCTCCGGGAGGTCATGGCTGCCGTCAGTCGTCGGGCTGCTGGAACAGTGCGAGCTCGCTGCTCGTCGCGAATCGAGGGGCTACGGAAGGAGGGCCGACTGTATCCAGGCCGAACTGGCCGCGGCCGAGGAGGAATGGCGAGAGCGGGCGATTGATCGCACGCAGGTCGACACGGTGCTGGCGCCGCACGACGGCAACATCGCCGCCACGGAGGTCACTGAGGATCCGCGGGATGCGGACGCATCGCCGGAACCCCGGCATGCGGCGACGCGGGAGTCGCAGGTGCCGGGGTGGCGGGAGGGGCTGGCCTGGCCGGCGCTGGCGGTGGTCTACCAGCGCATCCTTGCAACGCTCGCGGGCCGGCAGCGGCTCCGTCAAGGGGCGCTCACCCAGTCAGGCGCAACGTGATGGGGCTGACCTCGTGGGCCAGGGGATGCTTGGCGCGCAGCGTCCTGATCACGCTTTCGCCGCGGCGGGCGAAGTCCCATGTCCAGTCAGGGTCTATGTTGTCTGTGCGGCCGCCCAGGGCGCGGACCCGATCGACGAGATCGTTTCCCCCGAGCAGCAGAGCTTGCTCCTGGTTGAAATCCCGCGCCGCCTCGCGTAGTTGGTTCCGGGTGAAGCTAGCCTCCAAGTCTGGGTGTTCGGCGAAGCCGCCGTCGAGACTTGCACGATCCAGGATGGACACCGTCACAGACTGACCGTTGGCAAGGTTGTTCACGAAGGTCCGCTCGGACGTGGTCAGCGTGCACGGCACCACGAGCGTCCATTCCACCGGCTCGTGCTGCATGGCCCGCTTGAAGGACTTCTTGATCGCCGCCCTGCGGCTCTTGAGGGATCCGGGGAATCCGTCGGGAAAGTACTTCAGCTGGAAGATCCGCAGACCGGCGCCGGCGGTGACCTGCACATCGATGCCGCCGTCACCACCACGGCCGTTGACGGCGATCACGCGTCCACTGCTGCCGTCGAACATGCGGTACAGCAGCGCCTCGACGTGACGGTCGAAACTCGGCTGTCCGAGCCGGTCCCATTCGATTGCCATACCGGGCGCCTCCTGTCCCCACATGGAATCCTCACATGCGCGAGGACACCAATGCGCGCGACGGCTTCAGCTTCTCCTCCACGACATGGGGGCCTACGCTCCAGCCCCACCCGGAGCAGAGCAGGATGAGTTCTCCCCGGCCTGCCACCATTCGCCGTCACGAGTCGGTATCCCACGTCTCGGAAGTGGTCTGGCGGGGCGTCCCGCAGCGGTGTGTCTATCCTCCTGTATTCCTAGTCCAGGGCCGGACCGTTCACCGAGCTGATTCTGGCTCAGACGACTTACATGGCGGCGGAGCTCGCGGGGCCAAGGTTTGGCCCACTAAGAGTTTTCCCGCAACACCGGGCTCGACCTCAGCGACTGCTGTGCTGCCGATTCTCGTCTCTTCGTACTGGGCCTGTAGGAAGGTACGTTGGGCGGCGTGAGGGAGGCGCTCAGTCCAGAGCAGCGATCACCGCCTCAGACACCATCGCTCCTGCTTCCTGGATCCGCTGACGCTCGTCCCCTTCGTACAGCCAGGCGCAAGCCTCGATGGCTGGAAAGAGTTCGGCGAGGATCAACGCCGCACGCTTCGGTACATGGGTCCCCTCCCTCCATGCCGTCCCGCAGCGATCGATCTCCTCCTGTAGCTGAAGGAGCGCCTGCTCATCGAACCCCTCGTTCATACGCAGGGGGATCACGAAGCGATTCGCCGCCTCATCCAGACGACTGACCAGATCCGTCTCCATGTGTGCCTCCGTCTCGGGCAGTTCGCAGCGCGGTGGGACGATCTTCTCGTGGCTGGTGTGATCACGGCGTCGCAGCCGTCATGGATAGGCCCGTTCACCGGGCTGAGCCCGCGCTGCTTCGCGGCAAGCTGGTGACCGCCCTGCGCCGCGAGGGAGCGGACGCAGTCCGCCGAGGCCGGCCGTGGAGCCTGCTCCTGGAGGACCGCGTCCTGTTGGTTGCGGCGTACTGGCGCACCAACTTGACGCTGCGCCAGCTCGCGCCACTGTTCGGAATCTCGAAGTCTGCGGCCGACCGCATCATCAACCGCCTCGCACCCCTGCTCGCACTGCGGCCACGGCGACGATTCCGTAAGGACACCGTGCTCATCGTGGACGGCACCCTGCCCACACGTGACCACACGATGGCAGAGAAGTCGTGCAGCGCACGCTGCAGGTCGGCCACGCTCGGCGCTCCTTCGGCGCGCCCGTCCTGGCCCCGGTAAAGGCGACAGGAGACAGAGGCTTTAACCCCCGGGCGCGTCGACGACAGCCTGCGCGGCGCAGGGGGCTGAATGTCGCGCAGCTTGTTGACGCCCACCCCGGGAGCGTCGAACCCGTCGGCCAACTGTCGGGCGACGATGCCCAGCAGGCCATGCTCGGCATCGTCGTACAGGTCGCGAACGCCGACCGAGTGGTCCTCGACCGTTCCGGGGTGGATCGGCACGGCCCACCCCCGGCCGTGATCTGCGTCACGCTTTGCATCACGTGAGGCAAGGTTGACGCATGCGGCAACCCTTGGCATTCTCCCGGAGGCCAAGTGGTAAGCCTTCGAGAAGAAGGTTCATTAAAGGATAGTACCCCCCTAGGGGGCTACATTAGTGAATTCACGCCTGCGATTCAAAGGGTGTCGTCTGGCAGTATGGGGCTCGGAACGTGCGCACGTCTCCGAAACCCTTGACGCCAACTCCCTTAAGGAAAAGCTGAGTTGAAAAACGGCGAGGCGGTCAAACAAGGTGTGCGCAGAGGCGGCGATCTCGTCCTGCGAGTCCCACGGCTCGCGATCAGGTGGAGCGCGATAAGCGGCGGTGGAATTGCGGTGACCATCGCAACCGGACATTTACAAGACCCCGGAACCGTATGGGCTTTGGTGACCCTGGGCGCCGTCGGGCAGTGTTGCGACGCGGTCCTCGCGTGGTCCGACGCACGCCGGGCGCGCGAGACGTAGCCGGATCACGGCAAGAGGCCGGTCTGCATCGGGTCGGGCACGGTGGCGCCGGTCTCAATGAGGATGCGGTCGACCTCAGCCTGCACGGCGCTGTCGTCCCAATCGAGGTGCAGCCAACGCACCTTGGTGTCGATGCTGACCGCTTGCGCCTGCTGGAGCAGGGACAGGGTCTGTGCGGTGCTGGTCGGGTCCTCGCTGACGGAGTCGCCGAACGTGATCCGGGGCCGCTCGGGCACCGGGCCGGAGGTGAACAGGGCGCGGTCGAGCCGCAGCATGACGAACAAGATCTGCGAGAGGGAGGGTTGTGCGATGCCCCCGGATCAGCGGTGCTGCATAAACAGCATCTCCTTGCGGCTGACGCCCGACGAGGGATGAGCGGGACCGCAGGTTCGAACCCTGGGCGAGGCACCGACAGCATTTGTACGGTCGCGTGGTCGTCGTGAGCTGGTGCTTTCCGGGATGGTGGCTGTGCCGCGAGTGCGGCGGCGCCGTCGCAGGGGTGGTTCCCGGTGAGCGCCCGAGGCGAAACGGCGCACGGCGAGTCTGCGGGTCTTCGTGACGCTCCCTCAGCGCCTGTGGGTGGTGGTGCCGGGTTTGAGGTGTGGGCGAAGGGGTGCGTTGGTCATGAGTAGCCAGCAGATTCCCTGGCTCCGGTGCCCTTGTTGCGCTCCCCGTTGTGGCAACGCCTTTGCGCGGAGATGGGCGAAAGGAAACAGGCAGCATGTGTCGGCTTGCGTGCCGACGGGAGACGCTGTGGTGCACGCACACACCGGGAGGCGCTGGGATGCGATGGTGGGCCGGGGTGCCGACAGCCGTCGGAGTGGTCGTCCTTGCCGCGTGCAGCGGATCGACGGGCGGTGGGTCGGCGGGAGCGTCGTCCGGAAGCCCCGGCTCCGCACGGCCGTCGGCCTCTGCACAGACGCCTGCGCCGTCCTCGGCCTCGTCCGCATCGCCCTCCGCGTCCTCCTCTTCGACTGGGAGTTGCGCCGCTGGGCACACCGACATCACCGTCAGTCCTGGTGACGACGTCCAACGACGGCTGTGCGTACGGCCCGGGACCGTGGTGACCCTCGTCCTCGAACCCCGTATCGACGACAAGAGGTGGACGGCCGTGCGGACTTCCGCGCCGGTTTTCGTCCTGGCTTCCGGCTGGCGGGTGGACTCGGACGGTACGGCCCACGCCTCGCTGCGGTGCGCGGGGGCCCGGGCCGGTGCGTCCGTGGTCACCGTGTCGGCGAAGGCGCCGGATGTGGCGGGCGCGGCGAGCGTCGCCTTCACGCTGCATGTGACTGTGGTGCCGTACACGACGCGGGGGTGATCCCGGGAACCCCCGGGATCACCCCTCCGACGTCGCTGCGTCAGTCGCAATCACGCACCTTGATCGTGTAGATGCCACGTCCGTGTGTGGCCGCGTAGAGAGTGGTGCCGTCAGGGCTCAGCTTGAGCTGGAGCACGGCAACGGCGGGGAGATTCCCGACGCGCTTCCACGTGGATCGGCCCGGCGCGCGGTAGACGACGCCGAGATCGGTGGCGACGGCGAGGCCGCCGTTCGGTGTGGCGACCGCGGAGTCGGCCGGCACGTCGGGCAGGTTCTTCGAGATGTCCTTCCAGGTGGTGCCGCCGTCCTTGGACTCGAAGACGTGGCCGACGCCGGCGCCGGGGCCCTCGGTCCACTGGCGGGAGAAGCCGTTGACGGTCAGGTAGACGTGGTCGGCGTTCTTGGGATCGATGGCGAAGCCGCTGAGGTAGCGGTTGGGCACCGTACCGTCCACCGGCAGGGTGATGTCGTGCCAGCCGGTGCCGTCCGCGTTGCCGACCGAAATGCCGCGGGCGAAGCCCTGGTTGTTGCAGGGGCCGCACCAGGCCGCGTACACCTTGCCGCCGGAGGCCGCGACGGCGGTCGCGGTGCGGCCTTCACCGAGGTCGTACAGGTTGGTCCACTCGTCGCCGCTGCGGATGGCGTAGCCGTGGGTCTGCACCCACACGTGACGGCCGCCGGCGATCCACGTCGAGCTGTTCTTTGCGTCGGCGGCCAGTGGGGCGATGAAGCGGGCCTCTCCGGTGGCGTTGTCGGCCGGAGCGACGTTGTACGAAGTGATCTTGCTGGGGTCGGTGACCCAACTGCCGTCGTTCACCGCACAGTTCTGGGTCACCTGGATCGCCAGGTAGACGTACTCCTCGGCGATGTCGCAGCCGTTGGCAGGGTCGGTGAGGGTGTCGCCGCCGTCGCCGCCGAAGTTGGAACCCATGACCTTGTCGTTGCTGCGCAGGATGGACTGGCCGTTGTCCTGGAGGCCGCCGGTGACGGAGACGCCGCCATGGGCCAGGTCCTTGCCGACGCCGACCGAGTAGTACTGGAGGGTGTCGATGGTTCCGTCGTTGAGCGAGGTCCAGTCGGTGGCGTGCCCGGAGGCGTCCTGGGAGCCGTTGAGCGGGCGCTTGTAGACGCCGCCGTCGTTGCCGACGTAGACGAAGCTCTTGCCGTGGTAGCTGCCGATCGCGACGCCGTGCTGGTCGGAGTGGGTGGTCGGGCTGCAGTCGCCCGTCTGCTTGGTGGGGTCGATGCTCCAGCAGGGGAAGCCGAAGTTCCAATACGGGCCGACCGTCGACCAGTTGGTGCCGCCGTCCTTGGTCTCGTAGACCTCCTCCAGGCCCGCGTAGACGTGCTCCGCGTTGGCCGGGTCGACGGTCAGGAACTGGTTGTACCAAGCCTGCACGCCGGGCATGTAGCCGCTGGACGTGAGTGCCGAACCGTCGGCGGCCAGGCCCTGGTAGTCGGCGATCTTCGTCCAAGGGCCAGTGGGCGAACCGGACTTGGAGACGTAGATGCCCTCCAGGCCGCTGTCCGGGTTGGTGTTCAACTGCTCCGGGGACTGGTCGATGGCGTAATAGCGCGAGCCGTCGGCGGAGCGGGCGAAAGTGACGTTGCCGACGTCGTCCGCGTCGGCCGGCAGGTCGCCCAGGCCGGCCGTGATCCGGGTCCAGGTGCCGTTCACTTTGGTGTAGAAGCCGTTGTAGTCGTCGCCGCTGCGCCAGCCGACCGCGAGGACCACCCTGGAGGGGTTCTTCGGATCGATCGCGATGTCGTTCGCGATGTTCTTGTACGGCGCGGACGGGTCGCTCGCCAGTGAACCGTTCGGCAGATAGGCGGGGTTGGGCGCGAACTCCAGCTTCCAGGCGCCCTTCAGCGTCTTCGTCGAGTGGCTCCACACGCCCTCGCTGGTCGCCGCCCACACCTTGCCGCCGCCGAAGCGCAGTTCGTGGATGGTGGTGGACTCCAGTTCGTCGCCGCCGACCCGGCTGCGGGAGGAGAAGGTGCCGTGGTGCGGGTCGGACAGGACGTAGACACCGCTGCCGAGATAGGCGTCCGCGTTGGTCGTCGCCTCGCCGGTGCCCAGCCACAGCCGCCCGGCGGCGTCCAGCGCGAGCGCGCCGGTGGACTGCGAGGACAGCTTGTCGCTGATGGGTTGCCAGTGGCCGCCGCCGGACCTGGACCGCCAGACGCCGCCGCCCGCGCTGCCCGCGTACACGTATCCGTCGTCATCGGCCGCCATCGCCGCCATTCGGCCGGTCACGTTGCCCGAGCCACCACTGGAGTTGGAGTCGTAGTCGCGGTAGCGGGGGTCGTCGGAGTTGTATGGCAGGTTCGTGGCGTTGTGCCAACTGCCGCCGGTGCTCGGTAGGTTGGTCAGACTGGTCCAGGCGGCGCCGTACGCGCCCGGTGCGACGATGCCGGGTGAGGTGCGGGCCTCCGCGTACTGGTCCGCGCCCTCCGCTATCTCGTCGGCCTCGTTGCCGTCGTCACCGCCGTCGTCCTGGACTTTCGCCTTGGGGCTGACGACGCTTGCCGAATGGGTGCGTTCGGCGGCGAGTCGGGCGAGTGCGCGGGCGCCGAAGGGGCTGCTGTTGCCGCTCGGCGCGGCGCCGGCGGGTATCGCGACGAGTGCGACGGATGCGGTGATGGCGCAGATCGCGAACCATCGTCTCTTGCGGGTAGCTGCTGACACCAGGTCCTCCCAAACGGGTACAGATACAGCCGTCGCAGGGACCCGACCACGCGAGAGAGAAAGCGTCCGACACTTGGACAGTCTTTGACCAGAACCTGTCACTTCGTGTATGGGGCGTGACGATACGGCGCGGGAGACGTCTCCGACCGGTTCGCCAAGTCTGTCCGAAGGCCTCTCACTTGAGTTGCCCGCGCCCCGAAGTCCGTCAGCGGGGCGGCGCCGTCGAGGCCCGAACCACGAGTTCGGTGGCGAGTTCGATGTGGTGGGACTCGATCTTTTCGCCGTTGACCAGTCGGAGCGCGGTGCGGAGGGCGGCACCGCCCATCTCCCGTAGTGGCTGGCGCACGGTGGTCAGCGGCGGTGAGGCCATCTGGGCGAGGCTTGTGTCGTCGAAGCCGACCACGCTCAGGTCTTCGGGGGTGCGCAGACCTCGGGCGCGGGCGGTCTCGATGACGCCGAGGGCGATCTCGTCGTTGCCTGCGAAGATCGCGGTCGGTGACTCTTCCAGGCCCAGGAGCGCCGTGGCGCCGAGCAACCCCGTCTCGTAAGTGAATTCTCCCGGCCGGACATAGGCGTTGGGTACCTGTATTCCTTCCGCCTCCATGGAGGCGCGGTAGCCGTGCATGCGTGCCTGGTTGCACACGGCCATGGCCGGTCCGCCGAGATAGGCGATGCGGTGGTGGCCCAGCGAGAGCAGGTGCCGGGTCGCGGCCAGGCCGCCGGCGAAGTTGGTCGCCCCGACGCTGTTGACCCGGCTGTCCGGCAGGTGCAGTGGGTCCAGCACCACCAACGGCAGCCCGGCCCGGGCCAGTTCGTTGAGGTGCGTAGCGGTGTACACGCTGGTGACCGCGATGACGGCGCGCCGTCCGGCTGAGACCAGATCCCGGGCCCAGTGCGGGGCACGGGACGCCTTGCTGATCACCACCGAGGCCCCCAGTTCGGCGGCGGAGTCGATGATGCCTTCCAGGGTCTCGGCCACGTACGACTTGAGGCCGCCCTGGAACTGCACCTCGATGGTCGGGATTTCGACAGCCTCGGTGTGACGGAACACCGGCGCGAGGTAGTCGTGCTGATGCAGCAACTCCTGTACCCGCGTGCGGGTCTGAGGTGCCACGTCACCGCGGCCGTTGACCACTTTGGACACGGTCGCGACGGAAACCCCGGCCGCTTGGGCGATGTCCGCCAAGGTGGTGCGCCTGGCGTTCGGTCGCATCGGTTTCTCCCAGCTGTACGTCCACCGGTGTGGTGAGCCGCCGGTCGGACCGGCAACGCGGGTGGAACCGGTCAACCGTACGGTAGCCCGGCACCGAGATCGTCCGGGGAGGTGCTGACGGGCTCCTCGATCCGGACCCGTCCGACGATCTGCGTGAGACCGCGTCCGGTGACACCCGGCCGAGGCGACCGGGAGCATGCCGGGCAGCCCAGCGGCTGCCGAGCCGTGCGACTGTGCACCGCACGACCTGCACCGGCAGTGAGGCAGACGCAGCGATCGCATTGCCTCCCGCCATCCGTCAGACGATTTCGAAACAGTTTCGATCCCTGCCGAGGTCTCTCGGAGGTGGCTTCTGCTCGATGCTACGGGGCTGAATGCGGACCGACAATGCGTCGCTGCACATGTCTTGACAGGGCTTCAGGCCGAAACCTAGCTTGCACGGACAGAGCAACAAGAAGGTTCTTTCGAAAACCTTTCACCATGACTCACGAGAAGCCTGTGGCTCTCGAGTGCGGAGAAAAGACATGGCGCTCTCCCGACGTACCCTCCTAGGCCTGGCCGTCGGTGTGCCGGCCTCCGCGGCGCTGGCGGCCTGCGGCTCGTCCGGTCCCGGCAAGAGCGGCGGGGCCACGTACTGGTACCTGAACGGTCAGCCGCAGGAAGGCGTCAGGGCCGGCGCGGTGGACGCGTTCAACAAGGCCCACCCCAAGGAGCAGATCAAGGACACCACCTTTCAGAACGACGCGTACAAGACGAAGATCAAGACCTCCATCGGTGCCGGAACGGCGCCCACCATCATCTGGGGCTGGGGCGGCGGGACGCTGCGCACCTACGCGGAGGCGGACCAGGTCGAGGACCTCACCTCGTGGTTCGACGAGCACCCCGAGGTCAAGAAGGGGCTGTTCCCGTCCTCGTTCGGCGCGGCGACCGTGGACGGAAAGATCTACGCGATGCCGGTCGAGACCGTGCAGCCGATCATCCTCTACTACAACAAGAAGGTCTTCGACCAGGTCGGCGTGGAACCGCCCAAGTCCTGGGACGACATCATGGCGCTGGTGCCCAGGTTCAACGCGAAGGGCATAGCGCCGTTCTCCCTCGGGGGCCAGTCCCGGTGGACGAACATGATGTGGCTTGAGTTCCTGTTCGACCGCATCGGCGGTTCCGAGGTGTTCCAGGCCATCATCGAAGGTGAGAAGAACGCCTGGTCCAACCCGGACGCCATCACCGCGCTGACCAAGGTGCAGGAGCTCGTCAAGGCCCGCGGGTTCGTCAAGGGCTTCTCCTCGATCACCGCCGACTCCAACGCCGACCAGGCGCTGCTGTACACCGGCAGGGCCGCGATGATGCTGCACGGGGCCTGGTCGTACGGCATCCAGCAGGCGGACGGCGGGGACTTCGTCTCCAGCGGCTCGCTGGGCTACATGACCTTCCCGCCCGTGGAAGGCGGCAAGGGCGATCCGAGCGACACGGTCGGCAACCCGGCCCAGTACCTGTCGATCTCCTCGAAGGCCAGCGCCGAGCAGAAGAAGGTCGCCAAGGACTTCTTCGCCAAAGGCGTCCTCCAGGAAGAGGAGGTGAAGGCGTGGATCGACAACGGGTCGGTCCCGATCCGGATGGGCACGGAGAAGCTGCTGGCCGCCTCCAAGAGCGCCGACTTCCTGCAGTTCACCTACGACATCGCCAGCAAGGCCAAGGTGTTCGGGCAGTCCTGGGACCAGGCACTCAGCCCGACGGCCGCCGAGACCCTGCTGGACAACATCGTCAAGTTGTTCCAACTGTCCATCTCACCCAAGCAGTTCGCCGGCAACCTCAACGCGGTCATCGGCAAATGAGTTCACTCATCGGCCAGCGGCCGCGTCGCGAACCGCGCAGCATCCTGCCCTGGCTGGCGGTGCCGGCGCTGGTGGTCTTCGTCGGCTTCGCCGTGGTTCCGCTCGTCGGTGTCTTCGCGCTGAGCTTCACCACGTGGGACGGGATCGGCGCCATCCACCCCTCGGGACTGACCAGTTGGCGTACGGTGCTCACCGATCCCGGGCTGCCGCACGCCCTGTGGGTGACGTTTCTGGTGATGGCCGTGTCCTGGGCCGTTCAGACACCGCTGAGCATTCTGCTGGGCACGTTCATGGCAGGTCGCCAGCGCTACCGCGCGGTGCTGGGCGTCGTGTACTTCATCCCGCTGATGCTCAGCTCCGCGGCCATCGCGATCGCGTACAAGGCCCTGCTGGACCCCAACTTCGGGCTCGGCGCCGGACTGAACATCCAGGCGCTGAGCAAGGACTGGCTCGGGCGGCCCGGGCTCGCCTTCGGAGTCGTCATCTTCGTCGTCTCCTGGCAGTTCGTACCGTTCCACTCCCTGATCTACCAGGGTGGTGTCCAGCAGATCCCGAAGTCCCTTTACGAAGCGGCGCAGTTGGACGGAGCCGGACGGATCCGGCAGTTCTTCAGCATCACGCTGCCCCAGCTGAAATACACCATCATCACCTCGTCCACGCTGATGGTGGTCGGGTCGCTGACCTTCTTCGACCTCATCTTCATCCTCACCGAGGGCGGCCCGGCCGACGCCACCCGGGTCCTCGCACTGGACATGTACAAGCGCGGGTTCCAGGCCAGCCTGATGGGACCGGCCAGCGCCATCGCGGTCATCCTGGTCCTGGTGGGTCTGGCCCTCGCTCTGCTGCTGCGCCGGCTCGGCGGCCGGGACGCCGGCGCGAGCCAACTCGAAGGGGCCTGACGTGACCACCACCCTGACCGAGTCGCGACAACCACAGAAGACCACCCACCGCGAGCGGCAACGCCGCCCGCGTCGGACGGCCGGCCGCCGCAACTGGGCCGGCGGCCTGGCCGGCTGGCTTTGGCTCGTCATCGTCGCCGTACCCCTGTACTGGACCCTCATCACCAGCTTCAAGGCCAAGAGCCGCTACTACGCGAGCAACCCACTGGTGCCTTCGAGCGACCCGACGCTGGACAACTACCGGTTCGTCATGGAGAACGACTTCCTCCGCTACTTCCTGAACAGCGTCGTGGTCACCGCCGGCGCCGTGGTGCCGGCGGTCGTGATCTCCTTCATGGCGGCCTACGCGATCGTTCGCGGTTGGCGCATGCGGGTCCTTCGCGTGATGAACGGGCTGTTTCTCATGGGCCTGGCCATCCCGCTGCAGGCGACGGTGATCCCGGTCTACCTGATCATCATCAAAATGCACCTCTATGACAATCTGCTGGCACTGATCCTCCCGTCGATCGCCTTCGCGATCCCGCTGTCGGTGCTGGTGCTCACCAACTTCATCCGCGACGTGCCCAAAGAGCTGTTCGACTCGATGCGGGTCGACGGCGCCAGCGAATGGACGACCCTGTGGCGGCTGGCGGCACCGCTGACCCGGCCGGCCATCCTCACCGTGACCATCTTCAACTCGCTGACCATCTGGAACGGGTTCCTGCTGCCGCTGATCCTCACCCAGAGCCCGGACCGCCGGACCCTGCCGCTGGCGCTGTGGACCTTCCAGGGTCAGTACGGGGTCAATGTCCCCGCCGTTCTCGCCGCCGTCGTCCTCACCACGCTGCCCGTCCTGGTGCTGTACGCGTTCGGCCGCCGCCAGCTGCTGAGCGGACTGACCGCCGGATTCAGCCGTTGACCGACCGATGGCCCGGCGACGCACGGATCCGGGCCTCTGCCGGAGGCCCGGACGCGATCTGCCCCGTCCTGAGTCCTGCTCGTCCACCTGTTCGCCCGTCGCGTCCCGGCCAAGGGTCTGACGCACGTGGGAGGAAAGTGAACGCCAACGTGGCCGTAGAGAACATCCCCGGAATCTCCCTCTGGAACGACCCCGGCGTGCCCGTCGCCACAAGAGTCGACGCTCTGATCGACGCGATGACCCTTCAGGAGAAGACCGCCCAGCTGTACGGAGTGTGGGTGGGCGCCTCCGACCAGGGCGGTGAAGTGGCGCCCCACCAGCACGACATGGAGGAGGCCGTCGATCTTGACGCACTCCTGCCCACGGGACTGGGCCAGCTGACCCGGCCCTTCGGCACGGTCCCGGTCGACCCCGCCCTGGGCGCGCTCTCCCTGGCCCGTACCCAGACCCGTATCGCCGCCACGAACCGGTTCGGCATCCCTGCTCTCGCGCACGACGAATGTCTGGCCGGCTTCGCGGCCTGGGGGGCGACTGCCTACCCCGTTCCGCTGTCCTGGGGGGCCACCTTCGATCCCGACACGGTGCGGCGCATGGCCGCGGCCATCGGCCGCGACATGCGTGCCGTCGGCGTCCACCAGGGACTCGCGCCCGTACTCGACGTCGTACGCGATGCCCGCTGGGGCCGGGTCGAGGAGACCATCGGCGAGGACCCGTACCTCGTCGGCACCATCGCGACGGCATACGTGCAGGGCCTCGAATCCGCCGGAATCGTCGCCACCCTCAAGCACTTCGTCGGATACTCGGCCTCTCGCGCCGGGCGCAACCTCGCCCCCTCCTCCATGGGGCCGCGCGAGCGCGCCGACGTTCTGCTGCCACCTTTCGAGATGGCGATCCGTGAAAGCGGCGCCCGGTCGGTGATGAACGCCTACACCGACACCGACGGCATGCCCTCCGCGGCCGACGAGGATCTGCTCACCGGGCTGCTGCGCGACACGTGGGGCTTCGACGGCACCGTCGTCGCCGACTACTTCGCCATCGCCTTCCTCAAGACCCTGCACGGTGTCGCGGCCGACTGGTCCGGCGCCGCCGGCACGGCGCTGTGTGCGGGCATCGACGTCGAACTGCCCAACGTCAAGACATACGGCGCGCCCCTGGCCGAGGCCGTGGCCGACGGCCGTGTCCCGGAGGCGCTGGTCGATCGCGCCCTGCGTCGGACACTCACCCAGAAGGCGATGCTCGGCCTGCTCGACCCGGACTGGAACCCCGTGCCGGCCGCCCTCGACGGGGCGGACCTGGCCGATCCGGCCGCCCTGCGCGGTCGCATCGACCTGGACGGCCCGGAGAACCGCGCGCTGGCCCGCACGGTCGCCGAGAAGGCGGTCGTGCTGCTCAGCAACGACGGCACCCTGCCGCTCGGAAGGCCGCGCCGCATCGCGCTGCTGGGCCCCAACGCCGACGAGCCCGTCGCCGTACTGGGCTGCTACTCCTTCCCCCAGCACATCGGCGTCCGCCACCCCGACACCCCACTCGGCATCGAACTGCCCACACTGCGCGACACACTCGCCGCCGAGTTCCCCGACGCCGAGATCACGGTCGTCCGCGGCACCGGAATCGACGACGGAGACCTCTCCGGCATCGACGAGGCCGCCCAGGCGGCTCGTGAGGCCGACGTCGCCCTGGTGGTACTCGGCGATCGCGCCGGGCTCTTCGGGCGGGGCACGAGTGGTGAGGGATGCGATGTCGAGGCGCTGGTGCTGCCCGGTGCGCAGCAGCAACTCCTCGACGCCCTGCTCGACTTGGAGACACCCGTGGTCACCGTCCTGCTCGCGGGACGCCCGTACGCCCTGGGCCGCGCCGTGGAGGAGTCCGCTGCGATCGTGCAGTCCTTCTTTCCGGGGGAGGAGGGGACCCACGCGATCGCCGGGGTGCTCAGCGGGCGGACCAATCCCTCCGGACGTCTCCCGGTCAGCGTGCCGCGCGGGCCGGGCTCCCAGCCGGCCACATACCTCGGGGCGCGGCTCGCGCATGCCAATGAGGTCTCCAGCATGGACCCGACCCCCGCGTTCGCCTTCGGCCACGGCCTGTCCTATACACGGTTCGACTGGACGGACCTGAACGTGGACTCCCAAGAGGCCCCGACGGACGGCGAGTTCGCCCTCGCCTTCACCGTCCGCAACACAGGCGGGCGGTCCGGAACCGAGGTCGTCCAGCTCTATCTGCACGACCCGGTTGCCTCCGTCGTCCAGCCCGTGCAGCGTCTCGTCGGCTACACCCGGGTCGAACTGGAGCCGGGCGAGGCCCGCCGCATCCACGTCACGGTCCCGGCCGAACTCGCCTCCTTCACCGGACGCGACGGCCGGCGCGTCGTCGAACCGGGCGAGCTGGAACTGCGGCTGGCCGCCTCCAGCGCGGACCCGCGCCTGACAGCCCAGGTCACGTTGACCGGAGCCGAGCGCCACGTGGATCACACACGGCGCCTGCACACCACGATCGGGCAGGAGCCGGTCGCCCGGGCATGAACGGGGGGTGCGCAGCGCGCGTCGCAGGATCGGCGGCGCGCGCTGCGCCCACGGCCCCCGAACGCGGTGACGGCCACAGGAGCCCTGGTCCGCTCAGAGCACGCCGCGCCGGGCGAGGTTGCGCATCAGCGCCCGTACGCCGGACGTCCACGGAGCGGCCTGCTCGCTGGTGACGACGGTGTTGACCAGAGCGCCGAGCCGCGGGCTGGAGATCCGCACGACGTCGCCGTACTCGTGGGTGAATCCCGCGCCAGGTGCCCTTCGGTCCTCGGTGGGAGCGAACAGTGTTCCGGTGAACAGTACGAAGCCGTCCGGGTACTGGTGATGCGGACCGCGTGTGGCGGCCACCAGGTCCAGTACGTCGCGGCTGATCTCCCGCATGGAACTGCTGCCGTGCAGTACGTAGCCGTCCGTGCCGTCGATCCGCAGGTCGATGTCGAGCTCTCGCACGGTGTCGAGGTCGAAGCCCTCGTCGAGCAGGCGCAGGAACGGGCCGATCGCGCAGGAGGCGTTGTTGTCCTTCGCGCGCGACAGCAGCAGGGCGCTGCGGCCCTCGATGTCGCGGAGGTTGACGTCGTTGCCGAGCGTCGCGCCGCGTACCCGGCCGTGTGAGTCCACGACGAGGACGACCTCGGGCTCGGGGTTGTTCCACACCGAGGCGCCGAGCACTCCCACGTCGGCGCCGGTGCCGACCGCGGACAGTACAGGCGCCTTGGTGAACACCTCGGGGTCCGGCCCGATCCCGACCTCCAGGTACTGCGACCACAGCCCTTCGGCGACGAGGAGTTCCTTGGCCTTGTCCGCTTCGGGCGATCCGGGACGGATGCCGGCGAGCGTTCCGCCCACCACCTGCCCGACGCGGGCCCGCACCCGCGCGGCCTGCGCCGGATCGCCGCCCGTGCGCTCTTCGATGACGCGTTCCAGCAGACTCCCGGCGAAGGTCACGCCCGCGGCCTTGATCACCTGCAGGTCGATGGGGGCCAGCAGATGCGGAACGTCACGGCGCCCGGCCGGTGCCTCCAACAGCTGCTCCAGACGCCAGACTTGTCCGCCGACGGTCTCGCGGACGACTGCCGCCGCGTCGTCGCGATCCACGAGGTCGGAGACGGTGGGTGTCACGGCCGTCAGGTCGACGACCTCCTCGCCGCGGACCGCGGCCACACACGGTCCGTCGCATTCCGGGTCGTGGACGCGCGCCACGAGGGCGGCCCGGTCGGCGTCCTCCGGCAGGACGGAGCCGGGTGTGAGGACGGGACGAGGGCGCGCTGCTGCCGATTCCACGATCGATGCTCTCCTGTGGATCAAAGGGATACGGTCCCCGCGCGCGGGCTCGGTGGGGGAGTCACGAGGGACCTCGTGTCCACGGCTGCCGCGCAGGAAACCGAAGTCGGCACCCTGGTCGGCCTGTTCCACGGTCGGGATGCCGGGATCCTGGCCCGGCGAACGCCGGCTTCCCGACCTCCGGCGCACTCGCTGCGGCGCGGCTCCGCCCGAAGACGCCTATCTGGTACGCGACTTGCGGTACTCCTCGACCACCAGGTCGGTCAGTTCGGCCACCGACGTCTCCGACGTGCGCTTGTCGAAGGTGATCTCGCCGTGCTGAAGCAGGTTGACCCGGTCGCAGACCTCGAAGACCTGGGCGTAGTTGTGAGCGATGATGATGACGGAGACCTCGCCGCGGGCCTTGAGGTCGTTGACCAGGTCGAGAATGAGTGCGCCCTCCTTGGCGCCCATCGCGGCCAGGGGTTCGTCGAGCAGGAGGACCCTGGCCTCGGAATAGACCGAGCGGGCCACGGCGATGGCCTGGCGCTGTCCGCCGGAGAGCTTGGCGACCTCGACATCGACCGACGGGATGTTCACCCCCATCTCGTCCAGGTGCTCCTGGGCGATCCTGCGCATCGCGCGATTGTTCAACAGCCGGGTGGGGCCGATCTTCTCCCGGTTCAGGAACATGTTGTGGTAGACCGTCAGCTCGTTCACCAGCGCCAGGTCCTGGTACACCGCGTCGATGCCGAGCGAGCGGGCATGGTCGACCGACTTGAGCGTCACCTCCTCGCCGTTCAGGAGGATGCGGCCGGCATCGGGCCGGTGGAAGCCGCAGAGGATCTTCAACAGGGTTGACTTTCCGGCGCCGTTGTCACCGACAAGGGCGAGTACTTCGCCCTTGTCCAGGCGCAGGTTCACGTCCCGTAGCGCGGTGACCGCGCCGAAGCCCTTGCTCATGTGCTCCACGGAGAGCGCCGGCGGCGGCGTCGGCCCGGTCGTCCCGCTCATCGGCGGCCTGCCCTTCGCAGTCCGGCCAGGTACACGTTGAGCACCATGGAGAGGATGATCGCCGCACCGAGGATGATGTTGAACGGGTTGGCGTTGATGCCGATGAAGTTCAGTCCGTTGCGCAGCTCCGCGAGGACGAGCGCGCCGAGCAGTGCTCCGACGACCGTCCCCGAGCCGCCGGCCAGCGCCGTACCGCCGATGACCGCGGCGGAGACGGCGGTGAACATGGGGGAGGCGCCGTCCGCACCCGCGGAGGTCGGGTCGATCGAGTCGACGCGGAAGGCCTCCAGGATGCCGGCGAAGGCGCCGAGGGCGCTGGTGGCCATGAAGTTGCCGAACTTGATGCGGCCGGTCTTGATGCCGGCCTCGCTCGCGCCGAGCGGATTGCCGCCGGTGGCTATGGTGTGCAGGCCCCAGCGCGAACGGGTGAGTACCACGTGGAAGAACGCGACGATGATCAGGCACCAGATCAGTTCCGACCAGTCCGACTGTCCGAACCAGCCGCGCACCCCGTGCGCCGCCTCGGGGATCTGCGCCGGGTAGGCGTGCGACGTGGTCAGCATGATGCCCAGGATGAAGAAGAGCATGCCCAGCGTGGCGACGAACGACGGCACCTTGAGCACGACCACCACGAAGCCGTTGGCGAGACCGATGACGGCGCCGGCCAGTACCGAGCCAATGATGGCGATGATCGGGTACGTGCCGTAGTAGTCGATCATGTAGTGCATCAGGAACGGCGACAGCGCGAAGACGGCGCCCACCGACAGATCGATCTCCCCGCTGACCAGGAGCAGCACCATGCCCGCCGCGATGATCGCGTACGGCGCCGTCTGCTGGGAGAGGTTGACCAGGTTGCTGCGGGCCAGGAAGTCGGAGTTGTTGGACCAGAAGTACACCAGCAGGGCCACCGCGATGATGAAGATGGTGGCCTCGCGGCGGATGACGAACGTCTCGAAGGCCAGGCGCAGCGGACCGGACCGCCTCACCGGCGGGGTGCCGGCGGCGGTCTTCCCGCCGGTCGCGTGCTGCACGACCCGCTCGCTCATGCGTGTCCTATGGCGCCGGAGCGCTTGATCAGCTGCTGCTTCGTGCTGGAACCCTCGTAGCGGGTCTTGGTCTGCAGATACGGGTCGACGTTGTCCTTGGTCACGAAGAGCAGCCCGGTGTCGGTGACACTCGGGATCACCAGGCCGCCGGACAGCTTGTACATCCACAGGTACAGCACGCTCAGGAAGCCCTGCAGATAGGGCTGTTGATCGATGGTGAAGTCGAGGTCACCCGCTTTGATTGCGGTGAGGGTGTTCGGGTTCAGGTCGAAGCCGCCCGCGACCACGCCCTTCTTCTTGAGGCCGTACTTCTTCACGACCTTCCCGACGCTCTCCGTCGAGCCCGCGTCGACCGCGAACAGGCCCTTGAGACCTTTGTGTCCGCTGGCGTACGCGTCGATGGTCGACAGCTCCTGAGGCAGCTCCGCGCCGCTGGCGACCGACTTGAAGTTGATGGACTTGCCGGACGCCTTGATCGCGTCGGTGGCCCCGTCGATGCGCGGCTGGATGTTGAGCGCGCCCGGGGTGGCGATGAACCCGACCGCGTCTCCGCCGGAAGGCATCACCGAGGCGATGCGGCGGCCCAGCTCGACCCCGGACTGATAGAGGTCCTGGCCGATGTAACAGAGTCGGCTCGTCCCCGGATCCCCCTTCGCGCCGTCCGCGTTGTAGGAGACGGTCGGGATTCCGGCGTCCAGGGCTTTGTCGACGGGCGACTTGAAGGCGTTCTTGTCGACGACCGCCACCGCGATGCCGTCGGCCTTCGCGGAGACGGCCGAGGACATGGTGCTGACCATTTCCGGGACGCTCGAGTCCTTCGAGCCGGTCCACTGGAACGAGGCGCCCAGAAGCGCGCAGGCGTCGCCCGCGCCGTATTGCGTCGGAGTGAAGAACGGGTTCGTCGTGACGTGGTTGACGAACACGAACCTCCACTTCGGTGTCTTCGGGAAGTCGCCGACACCGTCGCCGGACTTGTTGTCGTCGCTCTTGTTGCTGGCTGAGCAGGCGGACAACAAGGCAGCCGCGGCGGCCGAGGCGCTCACCATTCCGGCGCCGCTCAGTAGCCGCCGTCTTGCCAGCCCGTTCAGGCTGAGCGTGTCGACGGCCTCTTCCACCTGCGGATCGATCTTCTTCATGATCACCCCGGCGTGTTCAGCCGCGCTGTCCGATATGCCGAACGGCGTTCGGATCGGTTGGTGCGGCTGAACGTAGAGCCGGCCTGATGGGTCGTCAAGGTCCTGAGCGGGCTACGGTTTCGTCAACATTCGTACATGGATCGTCCACTCCGCCATGGCTACGTCGCCATCGGCGCGACCGCATCCAACAGATCCGAGTCTTGGCTTCTCCTTGCTTGCTCTGCCGCAAGCCTCCACAGCTGAACTGAATTCAGTTACGGTTCGGTTGGTGTTGCTGACGAGGAGGTCGATCATGGCGTTCGTGCTCATCCATGGGGCAGGCTTTGGTGCGAACTGTTGGGACGAGCTGATCCCCCATCTCAGTGCGGAAGCGTTGGCGGTCGACCTTCCTGGGCGCGGGACCAGGGCCGACGTCGACCTGGGCTCGGTCACGCTCGCGGACTGCGCCGATGCGGTCTACGAGGACGTCGAAGCGAAGGATCTGCGCGACGTGGTACTGGTCGGTCACTCCTTCGCGGGCGTAACGGTGCCGCGTGTCCTGGACCTCACGCCTGACCGGATCCGCCACGTCGTCCTCGTGTCGGCCGTGGTGCCGGCGGACAGGTCTCGGGTGCTCGACCAGATCGATCCCGGAGTGCGGGGTCTGGTGGAGCAGTCCATTGCCGACGGCGTCTACCACCAGACCCGCGAGGGTGCCGCCGCCATGCTGTGCAACGACATGGACGAGGCGACCACCGCATCCACCCTGGCCCGACTCGCCGACGACTCGGCCGCCCTGCTGCGCGAGCCCGTGAACCTCAGTGGCTACAGACGCGAGATCCCCCGAACGTACGTGCACCTCACGCGCGACCAGTGCTACGTCGAGGAACTCCAGCAGCGATCCATTGCGCTGCTTCGGCCCGAGGTCATCGATCTCGACACCGGCCACATGGCCATGATCAGTGCACCCGAAAAACTTGCCGCCGTCCTCAACGCCATCCACGGCTGATCGCGCCAGTTCTACGAGCCGGGAACTGTGTCCAGGTCCACATTAGCCAGTGCTCTGAGAAGGTCCGTGAGAACGCCCGGCGGACGTGCTCCGTCAATGCTTACTTCGACGTCGCGCGCACCCACCGGGTAGGCGTTGCGCAGCCGACCGGCGGCGCAACGCCGGGGAGTGCGGCAGCGCGATCGCGTTGGCGTCGTGAGGCTCTGAAGTGGCGCAACCTCCCTCGTGAGGCGGCCATTTGTGGTTCGTGAGGTTGAATCAGGGCGCGACCAACGCCTCCACCGCAGATGTCACCAATGCGCGCCGGTCAGGTTCGGGTACGAGGCTTGCCAGGTCCTCCCCGGGCAGGTGCCACATGTTCGCCAAGGTCAGCACCAGAGCGAGGATCTGTGCGGCGGGCCGCGCAGCCGTTACCGTTCCGCGATGTTGTGCCGCAGTGATGGCCGCGACCTTTTCCGACATGGAGGTGGCCACGGCAGCGCGCTGTGAGGAATCGCCGAGTTCGAGGTGGTACCACTTGAGAAACCGTATGACCTCGGGGTATGCCGTGCCTGCGTCGTGCAGTTTGCCCGCGTACTCGGGAAGTCGATCAGCGTCGATCGGTACGGACGCGACGATCATGTCGACTATCTGGTCGAAGACCGCGTCGAACAGTTCGGCCTTGCCTTCGTAGAACGAGTACACCAGCCCGGGGCTGATGCCCGCGCGTTTGGCCATCCGGTCGATCCGTGCTCCTGCTCGGCCGAACTCGGCGAACTCAGCCAACGCGGCCTCGAAGAGCAACTGCTTCTTGGCTTCGGGATCCCTGGTGCGCATCTGGCCAGTCTAGGTAATGAACGTTCATTTGACAAAGACCAACCCGGCCTGCTTCATTGGTAATGAAGGTTCATTCAATAAGGGAGTATGGTCACGATGAGTCATTGGACCCCAGATTCCATCCCCGACCAGGCTGGACGCACAGCCCTGATCACCGGCGGCAACAGTGGCGTCGGACTCGAGACCGCGCGTGCGCTCGCGGTGCACGGCGCGCGGATCATCCTGGCTGGACGCAGCCAGGCCAATCTCGACCGAGCGGTTCAGGAGGTGCTCGCTGCCGCGCCGAAGGCGGAGGTCGACACCCTGGTCGTCGACCTGTCGGACCTCAGCTCGGTTCGTGGTGCGGCCAACCGCGTCGCCGAGACCGAAACCATCGACCTGTTGTTCAACAACGCCGGGGTCATGAACCTGCCCACCCGGCAGAGCACCCGCGACGGGTTCGAGATGACCTTCGGCACCAACCACCTCGGCCACTTCGCATTCGATGCCCAACTTTGGCCTGCCGTTCTGCGTTCCCCGGCTCCTCGGGTGGTCACTGTCAGCGCGATCGCCGCGCGCTGGCCCATCGGGCGCCTGGAGGACCTGATGAGCGAGAAGAGCTATCGGGGGATGGGGGCCTATGCCAAATCCAAGCGCGCCAACATCGTCTACACCCTGGAACTCGCCCGGCGTACGGGTGGCACGCCCCTGAAGGCCTTGGTGGTTCACCCGGGATCTGCGATGACCAACCTTCAGCAGCACGGCGACGGAGCCCTCGCCAAGATGCTCACCCCGCTGGCCGAGCGCGTCCTCATGGGCTCGTCCGAGGGCGCCGCATGGCCTTCGCTGTACGCGGCCACGGCAGCTGAAGTCGAGAGCGGTCAGTTCATCGGCCCGGCAGGACGCGACCAGACCTCCGGCACGCCGAAGCCGGCCAAGCTCCCCCGCGGCGCGGACGACGCGCAGCAGGGTGCCCGTTTGTGGGCGGACAGTGAACGGCTGACGGGCGTCGCCTTCCAGCCCTGATGTGAGCACCGAATCCGCACTGGACTCCTGGCGGCGATCAATCATCCATGACGCTCAAGAGTCTCCGGGTCCGCGGCTTTCGGCAACAGACCTGCGGTCCCTTAAGTATGTGGCACGCATTCGATCGGCCCCAGGACATGCGGATTCCAGCAGCGGTCCTGTCACCAAAGGAGACAACTCCATGACCAGCTCTGACGGATTCGTCCCGAACCCCGACGCGGCCGAACTCGCGGCCGTCAACCAGCAACTCGCCGCGTCCATGCAGTATCCCGACGTCACCACCAGCGAAGGCCTCGCAGCGATTCGCGGAATGGACTATGCGCTCACTCGCGACCTGAAGCAGTCGGTGAGCGAGCGGACAATAGCCGGGCCGGACGGGGAACTCGTGCTCCGGATCATCCGGCCGGAGGGACCGGTCAAAGCTGTCATGATCGACATTCACGGCGGCGGTTGGTGCATCGGCACGCCCCAAGAAGACGACTGGATCAACGACTACTACGCCGACCACTCCCGGATCGCAACGGTCAGCATCGACTACCGGCTCGCCCCCGAGCACCCCTTCCCGGCTCCGATCGACGACTGCATGGCAGGAGCCTTGTGGGTCGCGGAGAACGCCGTCGCAGAGTTCGGCACGGATCGGCTCCTCCTGCACGGCGCCTCGGCCGGCGGCCACCTGGCAGCGGTGACCTTGCTGCGGCTGCGTGACCAGCACCCCGAGGTGGCAGAGCGTGTTGCCGGGGTCAGCCTGGTGTACGGCGCATACGACATCAGTGGCACTCCGAGCCGCCGCCTCGCCGACCACACCACCCTCGTCCTCCCCAGCCACTGGATCCGCGGCTTCATCGCCAATGCCTTTCCTGACCTTGATGACGAACAGAGGCGTGACCCGTCTGTCTCTCCGCTCTTCGCGGAGCTGGACGACCTGCCGCCCGCCCTCTTCACTGTGGGCTCACTCGATCCGCTTCTGGACGACAGCCTGTTCATGTCCGCCCGTTGGCAGGCCGCCGGCAGCCATGCCGACCTCGATGTCTGGCCCAATGGCGTCCACGGCTTCAACAACATGGCTCCCCACACCGGCCGCGCCGTCGTCGAGCGCATCTCGTCATGGTTCAACGACCGTCTCTCCGTCTGATCCACCGACCGCAAGGGCAACATCATGAGCGCACAGGGCAACATCAGCGTCGTCCAGGGATTCATCGACAACGTCTTGAACAGGGGGGATCTCACCGCCCTGGAGCAGTACTGGACCGAGGACATGGTCTGGCGTGGAGGTAGCCTTGGCGAATACCACGGCCTGGCGAACTTCAGGAAGTTCGCCGAGGCCAACGCCGCCGGCGCATTCACCGGTATGCATCTGGAACCGCAGAGGTTCCTGACCGACGGCGACACCGTCGTCGCGCTGTTCACCAACAGTGGCACCAACACCGGTCCGTTCATGGGGATGCAGGCCACGGGCAAGCCGGCCAAGTGGAACGGTGTGGGGATCTACCGTATCCACGACGGCAAGATCGCCGAGGCGACCTTCGTCGAGGACATCCTCGCCATGCTCCTGCAACTCGGCATCACCAGCCTGCCGTCAGCGGTCGGTTGATCGAGACACTCAACGACTTCTGGGACGCGGTGAGCGAGCCGTGCGGGCTGCCGGAGTGGTTGGGCCGGAATCTGGACGCGTGGTCGGACACGATCGAGACCCGGGGTATCTCTGAGGTGATCGACAGCCACGACTTTCTGACCGTGCATGTCGACCAGCGGGGTTCCACGCCCTGCTCGCCGATGCCAGGGTCACTCCGACACGACCCCGCACCGGGTACGGACAGGAGCGGGGTCACCGTGGGACCCGGGAGGCGATGTCCACCAGGGCGCGCAGTTCCTGCGGAGCGTGCACGGTGCCGGTCGGGTTCAGCGGGTTGCACAGCCGGTAGGCGTCTAGGTGCCGCAGTGTGGCGTCGAGACGGCCGATGTCGAGCCGATGACCGCACAGAGGCACGTCGACCAGTTCGGACCCGGCCTCAACCGCCCAATCAAGGAACTGTTCCTGACCTCCGTTCGCAACAGACCAGTGCTCGACCCTCCAGAGGGACACCAAAGCAGGGGGCTTCAGGTCGATTCGCGTATCACGAGTTCGTTCGGCATGATCACCGGTTCCGTCGGGCCGCCGTTGATGAGGCCGAGGAGCAGGTGGACGGCGGCGGTCGCCTGGTCGGCCATCGGGCTGCGGACCGAGGTGAGCGCGGGGGTGGTGTACGACGCGGCCTCGATGTCGTCGAAGCCGACAACGGCCACGTCTTCGGGGACGCGGCGTCCGGCTTGGCGGAGAGTGCGCAGGGCTCCGATCGCCATCAGGTCGTTGGCCGTGAAGACCGCGTCGAGGTCGGGCTCGTCGTCCAGGAGCTGTTGCATGGCTTCGGCACCGGAGACTCTGGTGAAATCGCCCAGCGCCACGATGGGGCGGCGGCCGGCGTCGCGCAGCGTCCGGCGGTAGCCGTCGAGGCGTTCGCGCGCCTCGTAGAGTTCGAGCGGTCCGGTGATGGTTGCGATCCTGCGCCGACCGCGCTCCAGAAGGTGACGTACGGCCAGCGCTGCCCCGCCGGCGTTGTCCAGGGCCACGTACGGGACGTCCTGTGCGGAGGTGCGGTTGAAGGAGACGAGGGGCAGACCCTGCCTGGCCAGCGCGGCCGGCAGTGGATCCGTACCGTGCAGGGCGACGAGGAGCACGCCGTCCACATGCCCGCCGGCGATGTACTGCTCCACTCTGGTTCGACTCTCGTCCGATTCCGCGAGCATGAGCACGAGTCGTTTGCCCGCGGCCTCCAGTTCTCGGCTGACCTGGCGAACGACGGCTGAGAAGAGGGGGTCGTCGGAGACGACTCCTTGCGGCGGGTCGGAGACGACCAGGGCGAGGGTGTCCGTGCGGCGCGTGACGAGATTGCGTGCCGCCCCGTTCGGCACGTACCCGAGTTCGCGTACAGCGCGCAGGACCACGTCTCGGATCTGCGGTGCGACGGTCGCCTCGCCGTTGATGACGCGGGAGACACTCGACTTGGACACACCCGCCCGGGCGGCGACCACTTCGAGAGTGGGGCGTTTCATGCCGGGCCGTCCTCCATGCCGCCGGCCAGGTGCGTGCCCGGGAAGGGTTTTCTCATCGAAGGCGACCTCCGGCTCTGCGTCACGGCGATGCCAGCAGCGTATCCGCAGGCCGGGCGGCATAAGCCTGCTCCGCGATCCGATTCACTTTGCGGAACAGGATGCCTGTTCGCCTTGATCGATCCTAGCTGAGGAACCGCTCCCTCAATTCAGCAACCGATCATCTCACCCATTTTTCGCTGTGGTTGAGAGCCTTGACAGTGCATGACGCCCCATCCATTCTCCCCTCAGGGAACGCTCCCTCGCCTCAATCCCCACTTGAGGAGTCGCAGGTGCAAACACTCGTGCGCAGATTTGCCCTGTTCTGGGCAGTCGCTGCTTCACTGATCGCTTTCGTCGCGCTGCCGGCCCCACCCGCTCAGGCGGCAGAGGTCCTGGTCTCGCAAGGCAAGCCCGCCACCGCCTCAAGCACTGAGGGCCCCTTCGACGCCCGCAACGCCGTCGACGGCGACCCCGGGACCCGGTGGTCCAGCGCTTTCGCCGATCCTCAGTGGATCCAGATCGACCTCGGGGCCAGCACGAAGATCAGCCGCGTCGCCCTCAACTGGGAGGCCGCGTACGGCAAAGCATTCAGGATCGAGACGTCGACCGACGCGCAGGACTGGACGACGGTCCATGAGACGGCTGCAGGCCCAGGCGGCATACAGAGCCTGACCGTGACCGGCACGGGCCGCTACGTCCGGATGTACGGCACGCAGCGCGGCACCCAGTACGGCTACTCCCTGTGGGAGTTCCAGGTGTACGGCGCCGACGGCTCCGGTGGTCCTGGAGATGCCGGCACTCTCCTCTCCTACGGCAGGACGGGCGCGGCCTCCTCGTCCCAGAGCGACCAGAACTGCTGGGAGTGCACACCGGCCAGGGCTTTCGACCGCGATCCGGCCTCCCGCTGGGCGACCAGCTCCACCACGGGATGGACCGATCCGGGCTGGATCTCCGTCGATCTGGGCGCGACCGCGCAGATCGACAAGGTCGTCCTGCAGTGGGATCCCGCCTACGCCAAGTCCTTCCAGATCCAGGTCTCGCCGAACGGACAGGACTGGGCGCCCATCTACTCGACCACGTCCGGCACGGGATTCAAACAGACGCTGGCCGTCTCCGGCACCGGCCGCTACGTGCGCATGTACGGCACAGAACGCGCCACCCCCTACGGCTACTCCCTGTGGGAGTTCCAGGTGTACGGCACCGGCGGCGATCCGACACCGGCCCCACCCCTGCCGAGCGACCCCGCGAACCCGCCGCGGCTGGTGTGGAGCGACGACTTCGACGGCGCCGCGGGCAACACACCTGACGCCTCGAAGTGGCGAGCCGATCCGGGGACCGGGCCGAACAACGAGCTGGAGTACTACACCGACCACCGCAACGCGGCACTGGACGGCGCGGGACACCTGGTGATGGAAGCGCGCAAGGAGGCCACCGCGGGATCGTCGTGCCCGCCCGACCCCCTGAGCGGCAGCACCACATGCCAGTACACCTCCGCGCGCATGAACACCGGCGCCACCTTCCAGTTCACCTACGGACGCGTCGAAGCCCGTATCAAGGTGCCCAAGGGCAACGGACTGTGGCCCGCCTTCTGGATGATGGGCGCCGACTTCCTGACCGGCCGGCCGTGGCCGTACAACGGCGAGGTCGACATCATGGAAGTCCTCGGCAAGGACGTGAAGACCGCGTACTCGACGGTCCACGCACCGGCCTACAACGGCGCAGGCGGCATCGGCTCCCCGTACAAGCTGCCCTCGGACGCCGACTTCTCCGACGACTTCCACACCTGGGCCGCCGACTGGAACAGCACGGGCATCACCTTCAGCCTCGACGGCCGGACCGTTCTCGCCCTGGACAAGGCCCAGGTGGAGCAGACCCGGGGGCCGTGGATCTTCGACCACCCGCACTACATGATCCTCAACCTTGCGGTCGGCGGGGACTGGCCCGGCCCGACCGACTCCAGCACTCCTTTCCCGTCCAGGATGCTCGTCGACTACGTGCGGGTCTTCCAGTAGACGCCCGCCGGCGTCCGCGAGACCCCCGGCCGACCGCTGCTCGCCGGCTCTCCACCCCCGACGCTCGTGAAGGAAGTGAGATGCACAGATATCCCGCACGTCTGTACACGCTGTTAGTAGGAACGCTGGTGGTCGCATTGGCCGCGGCCCTGAGCCTCACCGTCTCGGCCCAGCAGGCGCGGGCCGCCACGGTCACTGTCCAGGCCGAGTCCTACGCCGCCCAGTCGGGCGTCACGTTGGAGGCGACCGCGGACGCGGGAGGCGGCCAGAACGCGGCCTTCCTCGCCGACGGCGACTGGATGCGCTTCGACAACGTCGACCTCGGCACCGCCGGCCGGTTGACCGTGTCCGCCCGGGTCGCCTCCGCGGTCGGCTCGGGCACCATCGAACTGCGCACCACCAGTGCGACCGGACCGCTGCTCGCCGTCATACAGGTCGCCCCGACCGGCGGCTGGCAGAACTGGGCGACCAGGACCACTGACGTCACCACCCACCCCACCGGCGCACAGACAGTGTTCGCCGTGCTGCGCAGCACCGAGCCCGGCGACTTCGTCAACATCAACTGGTTCTCCTTCGTGGGCGAAGGAAGCGGCCCGGCCGCAGGATGGGTCCCCATCGACCAGGCCAAGTGGGACGCCCAGGTGGCGCAGTTCCGTGCGATGACGCCGGCCGCCGTGCCCGGCAACGTGGTCCGGGTTCCGGAGTTCAACGCCACCTGCGACTACAGCCACTCCAAGCAGGACGACCCCATCGTGCTGCCGAACCTCGCCGGCGCGTCCCACATGCACAGCTTCTTCGGAAACGAGAGCACCGACGCGTTCTCCACGGCCCAGTCCCTGCGCAGCAACACCGCGACCACCTGCGCACCTGCCGAGGACCTCTCGGCGTACTGGATCCCCACCCTGTACCAGGGCAACACGGCCATCGAGCCCGAGAACATGATCGTCTACTACGGTTCCCGGCTGCCCGACCCCTCGGCGACCCTGCCCTTCCCGGAGGGCTTCCGCATGATCTCGGGCGACGCCAAGGCGCAGACACCCACTCCGGCGGGTTCTCCCGGCCAGTACTGGTGCGCCGGCGCAGGCGGCGAGATCGGCCGCAGCACCGACGGCAACTGGCCGGTCTGCGCCCCGACCGCACATCTCACCCACCAACTCGTGTTCCCTGACTGCTGGGACGGCAAGAACCTGGACAGTCCCGACCACAAGTCGCATGTCGCCAACACCTACGACGGCAAGTGCAGTGGCGCCTACCCCGTCGCCATCCCCAATCTCTCCTTCGTGGTCAGCTACCCGACCAGCGGCAACGCGGCAGGCTTCCGACTGGCCTCGGGCATGGCCTCATCCATCCACGGCGACTTCTTCAACGCGTGGGCGCACCCGCCGCGGGTCCCCGTCCGGGCGCTCCGCGTCCGGCCGGCCAGGCTCCGCGTCCGGGTTCCCGCCCGAGCGGTCCCGGCCAGGACCGTGGCGAGCGCGGTGGCGACCGCGGCCAGGGTGCCCGTCCCGGTGCTCCGCGTCCGAGTGGCCAGGGCGCACGCCCCGGTGCTCGTCCGGCCGGTCCCCGTCCGGGCAACAACCCCTTCACCTCCGGTGGCTCCACCGGCATGGCGCGCCCCGGTGCGCCGCGTCCGGGTGGCGCACCGCGTCCCGGCGGCCAGGACCGCCCGGGTGGCGCTCCCGGCGGCGCTCCGCGTCCGCAGGGCGCCGGTCAGGGCGGTCCCCGTCCCCAGGGTGCTTCGGGCGGTCCCCGTCCCGGTGCTCCGGGTGGCGCGCGTCCGAGCCCGGGCGGCATGCCCCGTCCGCAGGGCGGCGCTCCGCGTCCGGGCGGTGGCCCCGGTGGCAACCGTCCCAACCCCGGCATGATGCCGCAGCGTCCCGCTGCGGGTAACCCGCGTCCCGGCGGCGGCCCCGGTGGCCGTGGTCCCGGCGGTGGCGGCGGCGGTCGTCCCGGCGGTCCCGGTGGCGGCGGCGGTCGTCCCGGTGGCGGCGGTTTCGCCGGTCGTCCCGGTGGCGGCGGTGGCGGTTTCGCCGGTCGTCCCGCGGGTCCCGGTGGCGGTGGCGGCGGTTTCGCCGGCCGTCCGGGTGCTCCGGCGGGTGGCGGCGGTGGCCGTCCCGGCTTCGGCGGTCGTCCCGGTGGTCCGGGTGGCCGTGGTGGCACACAGGGCGCCTTCGGTCGTCCCGGTGGTCCCGCGCGTCGCGGTCGCAAGTCGAAGCGGCAGAGGCGCCAGGAGTACGAGGCCATGCAGGCCCCGTCGGTCGGCGGTGTGATGCTGCCTCGTGGCAACGGACAGTCCGTCCGTCTGTCGCGCGGTGCCTCGCTCACCGACTTCGCCGAGAAGATCAACGCCAACCCGGCGTCGCTCGTCGGCGTGATGATGAACCTCGGCGAGATGGTCACTGCCACGCAGTCCGTCTCCGACGAGACGCTGAAGCTCCTCGCGGACGAGATGAACTTCGTCCTGGAGATCGTCAGCCCCGAGGAGGAGGACCGCGAGCTGCTCGAGTCCTTCGACATCGAGTTCGGCGAGGACGAGGGTGGCGAGGAGTTCCTCGTCGCGCGTCCGCCGGTCGTGACCGTCATGGGTCACGTCGACCACGGTAAGACCCGACTCCTCGACACCATCCGCAAGACGAACGTCGTCGCGGGCGAGGCCGGCGGTATCACGCAGCACATCGGCGCGTACCAGGTCACGACCGAGGTCAACGACGAAGAGCGCAAGATCACCTTCATCGACACCCCGGGTCACGAGGCGTTCACCGCCATGCGTGCCCGTGGTGCCAAGTCGACCGACATCGCGATCCTCGTGGTGGCGGCCAACGACGGTGTGATGCCCCAGACGATCGAGGCGTTGAACCACGCCAAGGCGGCCGACGTGCCGATCGTGGTCGCGGTCAACAAGATCGACGTCGAGGGCGCCGACCCGACCAAGGTGCGCGGTCAGCTCACCGAGTTCGGTCTGGTGGCCGAGGAGTACGGCGGCGACACGATGTTCGTCGACATCTCCGCCAAGCAGGGTCTGAACATCGACCAGCTCCTTGAGGCCGTGGTCCTGACCGCGGACGCCTCGCTCGACCTGCGGGCCAACCCGGAGCAGGACGCGCAGGGCATCGCGATCGAGTCCCACCTCGACCGTGGCCGCGGCGCCGTCGCGACCGTCCTGGTCCAGCGCGGCACCCTGCGGGTCGGCGACACCATGGTGGTCGGCGACGCCTACGGCCGTGTCCGCGCGATGCTCGACGACAAGGGCGACAACGTGGAAGAGGCGGGTCCCTCGACCCCGGTCCTCGTCCTCGGTCTCACCAACGTCCCGGGCGCCGGCGACAACTTCCTGGTTGTCGACGAGGACCGCACGGCACGTCAGATCGCCGAGAAGCGCGCGGCGCGCGAGCGCAACGCCAACTTCGCCCGGCGCGGAGTCCGGTTCTCCCTGGAGAACCTGGACGAGGCCCTCAAGGCCGGTCTGGTGCAGGAACTCAACCTCATCATCAAGGGCGACGCGTCCGGTTCGGTGGAGGCCCTCGAGTCCTCGCTGCTCCAGCTCGACGTCGGCGAAGAGGTCGACATCCGCGTCCTGCACCGCGGCGTGGGTGCGGTCACCGAGTCGGACATCGACCTGGCGACCGGCTCCGACGCGATCGTCATCGGCTTCAACGTCCGCGCAGCGGGCCGAGCGGCGCAGATGGCGGAGCGCGAGGGCGTCGACGTCCGGTACTACTCGGTGATCTACCAGGCCATCGAGGAGATCGAGGCGGCCCTGAAGGGCATGCTCAAGCCGGAGTACGAGGAGGTCGAGCTCGGCACGGCGGAGATCCGCGAGGTCTTCAAGTCGTCCAAGCTGGGCAACATCGCCGGTGTCCTGGTCCGCTCGGGCGAGGTCAAGCGCAACACCAAGGCGCGCCTCGTCCGCGACGGCAAGGTCATCGCGGAGAGCCTCAACATCTCCGGGCTGCGTCGCTTCAAGGACGACGTCACCGAGATCCGCGAAGGGTTCGAGGGCGGTATCAACCTCGGCAACTTCAACGACATCAAGGTCGACGACGTCATCGCGACGTACGAGATGCGCGAGAAGCCGCGCGTCTGACCGGTGCAGCACGCGATCGGGGCCGATCGGCGGAGAGAATATTTCCGTCGATCGGCCCCGGCCGTTGCGTGTACGGTTCCGGTATCGGCGCCCAGGAAGGCGCCCATACCCCGAACCGGCGGGACATCCGGGCACACATGTATGTGGGGACTCTGTCCTTCGATCTGCTCCTCGGCGACGTCCACTCGCTGAAGGAGAAACGCTCTCTCGTCCGTCCGATCGTGGCCGAACTCCAGCGCAAGTACGCGGTGAGCGCGGCGGAGACGGGCAATCAGGACCTCCACCGCAGGGCCGAGATCGGGCTCGCGGTGGTCTCCGGGGACACGGGACACCTCACCGACGTACTGGACCGCTGTGAACGGCTGGTCGCCGGGCGGCCCGAGGTGGAACTGCTCTCGGTTCGACGCAGGCTCCACAGCGACGAAGACTGAAGCAAGCAGCACGACGTAGTTACTAAGGAGACGGACCAGTGGCCGACAACGCGCGCGCCAAGAGGCTGGCGGACCTCATCCGAGAGGTGGTGGCCCAGAAGCTGCAGCGCGGGATCAAGGACCCGCGGCTCGGCTCGCACGTCACCATCACGGACACCCGGGTCACCGGGGACCTGAGGGAGGCGACCGTCTTCTACACCGTGTACGGGGACGACGAGGACCGCGCGGCAGCGGCCGCAGGGCTGGAGAGCGCCAAGGGCGTGCTCCGCTCGGCCGTCGGCGCGGCGGCCGGCGTGAAGTTCACGCCGACGCTCGCCTTCGTCGCGGACGCCCTGCCGGACAACGCCAAGACCATCGAGGACCTCCTCGACCGGGCCCGGCAGTCCGACGAGAAGGTCCGCGAGGTCTCGGCGGGCGCCGCCTACGCCGGTGACGCCGACCCGTACAAGAAGCCGGGCGAGGACGACGAGGACGACGCCGCCGAATGACCGAGAAGATCCGGACGCCCGACGGCCTTGTCATCGTGGACAAGCCGTCGGGCTTCACCTCGCACGACGTGGTCGCCAAGATGCGGGGTATCGCCCGCACCCGCCGCGTCGGGCACGCGGGAACGCTCGACCCCATGGCGACGGGCGTGCTCGTCCTCGGAGTCGAGAAGGCGACAAAGCTCCTCGGCCATCTGGCACTGACGGAGAAGGAGTACCTGGGCACGATCCGGCTCGGGCAGACGACGGTCACGGACGACGCCGAGGGCGAGATCACGGGGTCGGTCGACGCCTCGAAGGTCACCCGCGAGGCCGTCGACGCCGGGATCGCCGAGCTCAGCGGCGAGATCATGCAGGTGCCGTCCAAGGTCAGCGCCATCAAGATCGACGGCGTGCGCTCCTACAAGCGCGCCCGTGACGGCGAGGACTTCGAGATCCCGGCCCGCCCGGTCACCATCTCCTCCTTCGCGGTGTACGACGTCCGGGAGGCCGTCGCCGAGGACGGCACCCCCGTCCTCGACCTGGTCGTCTCCGTCGTCTGCTCCTCCGGCACCTACATCCGCGCCCTCGCCCGTGACCTGGGCGCCGGGCTCGGTGTCGGCGGCCATCTGACCGCGCTGCGCCGCACCCGCGTCGGCCCCTACAAGCTGGACACCGCGAAGACGCTGGACCAGCTCCAGCAGGAGCTGACCGTGCTGCCGCTCGCCGAGGCGGCCGCGGCCGCGTTCCCGCGCTGGGACGTGGACACGAGAAGGGCCCGGCTGCTCACCAACGGCGTACGGCTGGAGCTGCCCGAGGAGTACGCGGGCCGGGGCGCCGTCGCCGTCTTCGACCCCGCGGGCACCTTCCTCGCGCTGGTGGAGGAGCAGAACGGCAAGGCGAAGAGCCTGGCCGTCTTCGGCTGAGGCACGGTCGCTTTTTGCTGATGCCCGGCCGTCTTCCGCTGACGCACGGCCGGGCCGGGTCGGTCCTACCCCGCCCGTGGAGCGGCGATCACGGGGTCGAAATGTGCCGCCGCTCCACGGTCCCCCTCGGTTCCCCCACCCCTAGGGTGTATCCATCGCCCCCTGCCTATTCACCCGTCCGGGCAGGCGCTCGGAGTGAACCGAGGGAGCGGAAGGGGGCGCTTTCGACACGCGATCTGTCCCGCCGATCACCCCGCGCCTACCGTCGAAGACAGGGCACAGGTGTACGGCGGGGAGGTCGATCATGGCGGGACGGGGCCCGCGGCCCGCGGCACGCGACAGGGCCCGCGAGGAGGAGCCGGCGCCGGGCGGCGACGACTCCCTGATCCGCGTACGCGACCTCGCCGGACGCCCCCGCGGCACCGGCTTCCTGGCCGACCACCACGGCACGGTGATCACCAGTCACGAAGCGGTCGACGGCCTGTCCCGGCTGATCCTGTACGCCGCCGGCGACCGCAGCTGCCTGGTGACCGCGGACGCGGTGACCGCGCTGCCCGACCTGAACCTCGCCCTGGTCCGCACCGAGGGCCTCGGCGCGGACCCGCTGCCGGTCAGCGCGCGGGACGACATCGAGACCGGCGCGTACGTCCGGATCGCCGCCGGCTGCTGGCGCGAGGCGCGGGTGCTGGGCACGACGTCCGTGACGTACACCGCGACCGACCGCTTCCATCTCCTGGACGACGCCCTGGAGTTGGCCATCGGCACGACGGGCCGGGACGCGCTGCGGCTGGGCGGCGGGGCGGCCGGCGGACCGGTCCTCGACCCCGCGACCGGCGCCGTGCTCGGCGTCCTGGGCACCGCCCTGCACAACGGCCACCGGGACACGGGTTTCGCCGTGCCCCTGCGCCCCGTAGCGGGCCCGCTCGCCGACCTGCTCACCGAGAACGCGGCCACCGTGCCTGCCTACGGCGCCGACCTCAACCTCGCCGGTGTCCTCGAACTGACGGCCACCTCGGTCGGCCAGGACGGCCCACCGGGCACCCTCGCCGGATACGTCGGCCGCGCGGACGCCGACGCCCTCGGCTCGGTGGAACCGGTCGAACGGGCGGCCACGGCAAGGGAGTTCACCGCCTTCGCGCGGGGCCCGGCCACGGTCCTCGCCCTCGTCGGAGCACCGGGCAGCGGCCGTACGACGGAACTCGCGGCCCTCGCCGCCCGCCGCCACCGCGCATCTGAACCGGCCCCCACGTTGTGGCTGCGCGGGGCGGATCTGCACGACGAGGACGTGTCGCTCGCGGACGCGGTGACGCGGGCGCTGGCTCGGGCGGGGCGGATCGTGGCGGCGGGGGAGGGGCGCTTCGGGAGCGTGGGGCGTTCGGCGGGCGATGCGGG
This sequence comes from Streptomyces sp. NPDC001002, assembly GCF_053599215.1. Lineage (NCBI taxonomy): Bacteria > Bacillati > Actinomycetota > Actinomycetes > Kitasatosporales > Streptomycetaceae > Streptomyces > Streptomyces sp. NPDC001002. The sequence goes on from NZ_JBSFLV010000008.1 coordinate 114,977, forward strand.
CGGCGGTGCCGTCGAGGGAGTCTCGCTCGGCGAACTCGGTGACATCACGCCCCACCGCCTGGCCCGCGTCGCCCGCGCGGCGGGCCGCCCCCTGCTGCTCCTCCTCGACGGTCCCGAGGAGATGCCGTCGGTCCTGGCGCACCGGTTGGGGGAGTGGACGAGGGGGACCGCGGAGTGGCTGGGGGAGACCGGGGCGCGGTTGGTGGTGGCGTGCCGGGCGGAGTACTGGGAGGGGGCGGGGGCGGAGTTTCCGGGGGAGGTTCTGCATCGTCGGGCGTTGTCCGGTGGGCCCGACGGACCTGAAAGCCAAGTCGAGGGCGCTGAGAGCGAAGGGTGTGACGCCCCGCGCCTCCCACCCTGCGTCCACCTCGACGACCTCACCCCCGACGAAGCCGAGCGCGCCCGTGCCCGTTACGGCATCCCGGAAGGTGTCCTGGACGCACCCGATGCCCGGCACCCCCTCACCCTCCGCTTGCTCTCAGAGGTCCGCGCCGCTCTCCCCGACGCCCCGCACGCACGCGTGGATCGCGACGAGGTCTTCTCGGCCTACCTGGACCTGATGTGCCTGCGGATCGCCGTCCGCCTCGCCGCCGAGAACGGCCTGCGCGGGACCGCCGTACGCCGGCTCGCCGCCAAGGTCTCCGGGCAGGTGCACGAGGCGGCCCGGCGCAGTCTCGGGCCGGGGCAGGGGGAGTTGGACCGACGGTCGTTCGAGGCGGTGTTCCCCTGGGGACCGGCCCCGGCACGGCTCGGTGGCGGTACCGGGTGGGCGTCCGCCGTCCTCACCGAAGGCCTCCTCGTGCCGGCCGGCGGTGGCTACCGCTTCGCCCACGAGGAGCTCGCCGACTGGATCCAAGGCGTCCACCTCGACCTGGACGGGGCTCTGCGCGCGCTGGTCCACCGTCGCCGCACCCCGCAGAACATCCGCCCCCTGCCCGTCCCGCACCACCGCATCGGCCCCGTCGTCCAGTCCCTGCTCCTCCTGGCCCGCCAGCACGGCACGCCCCAACTCGCCCTCCGCCTCGACGAGTTGACCCAGGCTTTGGAGACTGACCCGGACTCGTGGTGGGCCATCGCACTCCTCGCGGAGACTCTGACGCGGGTACCGGACGCGACCCCCTATCTGGAGCCGTTGCGGTCGCTGGCGGAGCTGGTGGTGAGGGCGCGCGGGGAGGGCGGCAGCCAGGCCCTGACTCCCGCTTTCTGGACCGGCCTGCGCCTCTCGGACGCCGATCAATTCGACCTGCTCCGACGGCTCGTGCTCGCCGACGGCCCACCGAAGGAAGGCAGTTCGGGCAACGGTCCGGACACCGCGCCCCGCTTCCTCGACGAGACCTCCCGGCTGCTCGCCGCCGACCCCACCGTCGTACAACCGCTGCTCACCCGCTGGTTCGACGACGACCGGTCGTTGCCCGCGACCCCGCACGCGAGTGTCGCGAAGGCCGCGCAGGCGTTGTTGCACACGCACCGGCATCTCGCCCTCGACGACTTGACCGAGGTGCTCGTCGAGAGTGCGCATCGGCGGGCGGACGAGTTGCTGGCCGTGCTGGCGGAGGACGAACCGTCGGCCGTGTGCCGGGCCGTGGACCGGTGGGCGCATGACGAGCGGCCGTCGCGGCGGGTGGCGGCGATCGCCTACGGGCTGCGCGCCGCCCCGCACGTACGGACCGAGGCCGACCGTGAACTCCTGCGCTACGCGGCCCAGTTCCTCCTCGCCCGGCCCGCCGACTGCACCCTGCACGGCGGCGCACTCGCCCTCCTGGTCCGCGATCCACGCACGCGTGCCCGTCATCTCCCGCAGGCACTGCGGCACTTCGCGGCCGGCGACCCGCACCTCCCGCCGAACGCGCTGATCGCCGCCCTCACCACCCACCCCGAGCCGGTCCTGGACGCCTTCCGGGAACGGCTGCGGCGCGCCGACGGCGGACACGCGCTGCGCACCCTCGCCGATGTCACCACGCCCCCGCTGGCCCGCCGGGTCGCCGACCTCGTCCGCGAGGCCGTCGAGCGGCGCCCGGAGACGGCCGCCGATGTGGCCGCGTACGTGGACCGGTGCCTGGACCAGGGTCCGGCGGCCCGGTCCGTGCTGCAGCCGCTGGTCACCGGTCTGCTGGACGGCGGTCAGGAGGGCGTGCGGGCCGCGCTGGCCGCCGTACTCGCCGCCCCGGGCACCCCGGTCTCCCGCCCCCTGCGCCACGAACTCCTCGAATTCCTCCTGGCCCACGAACACGCCCCGGCCGTCCTCGACGCACTGCTGCACGCCACCGCCCGGCAGGACGGCGACGACGTGCGCGACCTCGTCCATCGCACCGGCCTCCTCCTGGTCCGCACCCCGGACGGCGCGGCCCGTTTCGACCGCGGCCTGGTCGACCTGGGCCGGCATGTGCCCGGCTTCGCGGCGCGGATGGCGGGCTGGCTGACCGACACCCCGCAGGCCTGGGCCGCCGTGGTCGGCCCGAGCACCCGCCGCATGATCGAGAACCTGTCCGGCGTCCGCGTGCCCGCCTGAGCCCCTCGCCGCGTGCATCGGGTCACAGCCCCTATGCCGATGCGGGCGGGCGGCGCCCGGCATGGCACCCTTAGACCTGCGTAACAGGTCGGTAGATACGGACACGGGTTCGAGGAGAGCGGTCACAGTGCAGCGCTGGCGTGGCTTGGAGGACATCCCCGAGGACTGGGGGCGCAGCGTCGTCACCATCGGTTCCTACGACGGGGTCCACCGCGGGCACCAGCTGATCATCCGGCATGCCGTGGAACGCGCCCGTGAGCTGGGCGTCCCCTCCGTCGTCGTCACCTTCGACCCGCACCCCAGCGAGGTCGTCCGCCCCGGCAGCCACCCCCCGCTGCTCGCCCCGCACCACCGCCGCGCCGAACTCATGGCCGAGCTGGGCGTGGACGAGCTGCTGATCCTCCCCTTCACCACCGAGTTCTCGAAGCTCACGCCCGCCGACTTCGTCGTCAAGGTCCTGGTCGACAAGCTGCACGCCAAGGCGGTCGTCGAGGGCCCGAACTTCCGCTTCGGCCACAAGGCCGCCGGAAACGTGGAGTTCCTGATCGAGCGGGGCAAGGTCTACGACTTCGAGGTCGAGGTCGTAGACCTATACGTGACCGGCGAGGCGGGCGGCGGCGAGCCCTTCTCCTCCACCCTGACCCGGCGCCTGGTGGCCGAGGGCGAGGTCGAGGGCGCCGCCGAGATCCTGGGCCGCCCGCACCGCGTGGAGGGCGTGGTCGTACGCGGCGCCCAGCGCGGCCGCGAACTCGGCTTCCCCACGGCCAACGTCGAGACCCTGCCGCACACCGCCATCCCCGCCGACGGCGTCTATGCCGGCTGGCTGCACGCGCAGGGCGAGGCGATGCCGGCCGCGATCTCCGTCGGCACGAACCCGCAGTTCGACGGCACCGAGCGCACGGTGGAGGCGTACGCCATCGACCGCGTCGGCCTCGACCTGTACGGCCTGCACGTCGCCGTGGACTTCCTCGCCTTCGTGCGCGGCCAGGCGAAGTTCGCGTCCCTCGACGCGCTGCTCGTGCAGATGGCGGAGGACGTGAAGCGGTGCCGGGAGCTGATCTCGGCGGCGGAGTAGCCGCTCCCGCTCCCTGAGCGGCACGGAACGGAACGGAACGAACGCCGAAGGGCGGCCGATGTCTTGATGACACCGGCCGCCCTTCGTCTGTCCGTGCCCGCCTACTGCTGGGGCGGCGGGGGCGGTACCTGCCCGTCCGGCTGCTGCGGGTAACCGTAACCGGCCGGCGGATACGGCTGTCCCGGCTGCTGCGGGGGATAGGGCTGCCCCGGCTGGGCGTACGGCTGACCGGGCTGCGGCTGGCCGGGCTGGGGCGGCTGGGGCTGCTGCGGCGGGTACGGGCCCGGCTGCGCGGGAGGCTGCTGCTGCCCCGGGTAGGGCGGCTGCCCCTGCTGCGGATAGGGCTGCTGGCCCGGAACCTGCTGGTACTGCTGTCCCGGCAGCGGCGGGGCCGCGACCGGCGGCGGGTTCCCGTCGCTGGTCCACAGGCCGTGCGCCTGCTGGTGGCGGACGAAGTCCTCGGCGACCATCGCGGCGAGGTTGAAGTACGACTCGCGCACCTTCGGCCGCATCATGTCGAGGTCGACCTCGGCACCGGCGGCGAGATGCTCGTCGAAGGGCACGACCACGACACCGCGGCAGCGCGTCTCGAAATGGCTGACGATGTCCTCGACCTTGATCATCTTGCCGGTCTCGCGCACACCGGAGATGACGGTGATGGACCGCGACACGAGATCCGCGTACCCGTGCGCGGAAAGCCAGTCCAGCGTCGTACTGGCGCTGCTCGCCCCGTCCACCGACGGCGTCGAGATGATGATGAGCTGGTCGGCGAGGTCGAGCACCCCGCGCATGGCGCTGTAGAGCAGACCGGTGCCCGAGTCGGTGAGGATCACCGGGTACTGCTTGCCGAGCACGTCGATCGCGCGCCGGTAGTCCTCGTCGTTGAACGTGGTCGACACGGCCGGGTCGACGTCGTTGGCGATGATCTCCAGACCGGACGAGGCCTGGGACGTGAACCGCCGGATGTCCATATAGGAGTTGAGGTACGGGATCGCCTGGACGAGGTCACGGATGGTGGCCCCGGTCTCCCGCCGCACGCGGCGACCGAGCGTACCGGCGTCCGGGTTGGCGTCGATGGCGAGGATCTTGTCCTGCCGTTCGGTGGCGAGCGTCGAGCCGAGCGCGGTGGTGGTCGTGGTCTTGCCGACACCGCCCTTGAGGCTGATGACGGCGATCCGGTAGCAGGACAGCACGGGCGTGCGGATCAGCTCCAACTTCCGCTGCCGCTCGGCCTCTTCCTTCTTCCCGCCGATCTTGAACCGCGACGGCGCGGCCCCCGGCCGACCGCTCTTCGCCTTCTGCTTCTTGTTGTTGAGCAGCCGATCGGACGACAGCTCCACGGCAGCGGTGTAACCCAGCGGCGCGGCCCCGGGGTTGGTCATCTGCCGCTGATCGTGCTGCATGGGCTGCGGCCAGGAGGTGCCGGTGCGGGGGTCGACGGGGGGTTGCTGGGGCTGCGGCGCGTGGGGAGCCTGCGCAGCGTGCGGGTCCTGGGGCGCGGGCTGGGCAGCCTGCGGGGGTTGGGGAGTGTGGGGCGCTTGCGGGTGTTGGGGGTCCTGCGGGTTCTGGGGCGCGTGAGGGGCCTGCGGGAACTGGGGGTTCTGCGGAGGCTGCGCGGCCTGCGGGTGAGCCTGCGGCTGCGCGTGCGGGGGGACGCCCGGTTGGGGCTGGGGCTGGGGCTGGGGCTGGGCTTGGGGCGCGGGCGGCTGCGGGAAGCCGTAACCGCCGGGCGCGTTGGGGGTGTTGGGTGCCGGGGGCTGCGGGAATCCGTAGCCGCTCGGGGGTACGTCGGCGGGAGCCTGCGGCGCTGCGGGGGCAGGCGCGGGCGGGACGGCCGCCGTGTTGGGAACCGGCGGCTGGGGGAAGCCGTAGCCGCCGGGGGGCGCGTCCGCGGGAGGCTGCGGCGCCGCGGGCGCCTGCGCGGGCGCTCCGGGGTGCGGGAAGCCGTAGCCGTTGGGCGGGGGTGCGTCGGCCTGTGCCTGCGGGGCCGCAGGGGTGGGCTGGGCGGGCGGTGTGTTGGCGGCCGGGGGCTGCGGGAAGCCGTAACCGCTAGGTGCGTTGGGGGTGTTGGGCGCCGGCGGTTGCGGGAAGCCGTAGCCGTTCGGCGGGGGTGCGTCGGCGGGAGCCTGAGGGGCCGCAGGGGCGCCCGGGTGCGGAAAGCCGTACGCGCCGGAGGTGTTGGGGGCGGGCGGGGTCGGCTGGGGGTGGCCCTCGCCGGCCGGCTGTTGGGTCGGGGGCTGCTGCGGCGGCGGGTTCCAGGCCGCGGGGGCGGGCTGCGGGGCCTGCGGCTGGAACGGCGGCACGGGCGGCTGGGCCTGTGCGGCGGCCGGCTCCGGCTGCGCGGGCGCGACCGGCTCCGCCTGCTGTGGCGGCTGAGGCTGCGCGGGCCACTCGGCCGCCGGTGCGGGCGCGGCGAGTTGGTACGACGGCGGCAGGGGCGGCAACCCGCTCTGCGGCGCCGGCGGGGGAGTCCAGACGGGCGGCCCGGTCGGCGGAGCGTCCTGCGGTTCTGCCGCGGCGGCCTGGGGAGCGTCGGCTTGCGGCTGCTCCTCGTTCGGGGCGTCGTCCTGCGACTCGTTGTCCTGAGCGACGGCGTCTGCGGGTGCGGCTTCTTCGTCTACGGCGTTCTCGGCTACCGGGTTCTCGTCTACGAGGTCTTCGTCTACGACGTCCTCGGCGGGGGAGTCTTCGGCGACGGAGCCTTCGGCGACCGGGTCCTCGGTCGTCGCATCGTCGGTCGCCGGGCCCGAGAGCTCGGTGTCGGTAGGTGCCGTGTTTTGGGGTTCGGCCTCTGCCGGCTCGGCCTTGGTCTCCGCAGCGGGCTCAGTCTCGGTGTCCGACGCGATGTCGGTCTCGACCTCGACGTCAGCGTCGGCGTCAGCGTCCGGAGTGACTTCCGCGTCCGCCTCGGGCTCGTCCCCGGCGTCAGCCTCCGCCTCCGCTTCCGCTTCCTCCGGCTCAACCGCCGAAGGCTCCGCGGCCTGGGCTTCGTCCTGTCCGTCGGTCGCAACGACCTCTCCGGCACCCTCCGCCTCCTCCTCGGCGGCAGCAGCAGCGGCAGCGGCAGCGGCGCGTTCCGCGAAGTCCCGCTTCAGGGCGACGGGCGAGATGCGCATGGTCGCGCCGCTCTCCAGATCACCGTTCTCGGACTCGTCCCCGGAAGCCGAGGCCGCGTCGGAAGGACCAACGAGCGGCTGGACTCCGACGACGGGAATGTTCGGCACGGCAGTCGGAGAAGAGACGTCCACGATCGGAGCCGGAGCCGGAGCCGGAGTTGTCGTCGGAGCCGGAGCCGGAGCCGGAGCGGGAACCGGAGCAGCGGAGGGCACGGCCCCCGGCGTCGGCTGCGACCCCTGCGGCTCGAATCCACTGCCCGTCGGAAGCTTGGGCACCGCCCCCGGCCCGCCGATCACCGGCGCGGCCGGCGTGACGGGCGGCGCGAAAGGAGCCCCCGGCACAGGTGCGGGCGGCGCAGGGGGAGCGGCCGGGGGAGTGAAGGCACCCCCAGGCGCCGGCGCGGGCGGCGCAGGCGGCGTGAAAGGAGCTCCTGGCGCGGGCGCAGGCGGCGCAGGCGGCGTGAACGGAGCCCCCGGAGCCGGAGCCGGAATGGAGGCCGGACCACTGGAGGCACCAGACCTGGGCGGCTGCGGCAGCGAATGCGCAGGCGGAGTCAGCCCCGGCAGCGCGGAGTAGTCCGCCGGAGAGAGCCCGACGGCCGGCGCACCGGGGTTGGCCCCGCGTCCGGGCACTTGCCCAGGCACCTGCCCGGACCCCTGACCAGGAACCTGCCCCGGCCCCTGCCCGGAACCCTGCCCCTGCCCGGAACCCTGCCCCTGCCCGGAACCCTGCCCCTGCGCCTCTTGCGAGCCTGAATCCGATCCCGATCCCGATCCCGATCCCGATCCCGATCCCGATCCCGATCCCGATCCCGATCCCGATCCCGATCCCGATCCCGAATCCGAGCCTGATCCGGATGCCGATCCCGATCCGGATGCCGACCCCGACCCCCCGGACGCGTTCTGCGTGTACCAGGCGGGCGGCGCGTAATCGATGGTGAACTCGCCGGTCGTCTCGACGGAGGCCTCCGCGTCGGGCTGGTCGTCGCCGGGTGTGGCCCAGCCCCCGCGGTTCCCGTCCCGATCGCTGCTCACAATTCCTCCTGGTGTGGTCGAGCACCCTCATGCCATGCCGGGGCGACCATCGCTTGTCGTCCTTACGTTGTCCGAGGTAGTCCGATCCACCGGCTCTCCCCCTGGGACACCGCCGCCCGTCCACGGGTCATGGCGACGCGCCCCCTCCCAGCCTAATCACCAGGGGCCACACCTCGGCAGGCCCGTCCACCCCTGAGCGCCTTCCCGGTGTGTCACAACCAGCCCAGAAGTGCCGTACCCAGCTGCCGTATCGGTGAACAAACCGGGCACGAACCGTGAACGTGCCGGACAGGAATCGACACCGCGGTGCCTGCGCTTACACCCGAAGAGGCGTTCCCTGCAAGGGTGTTGAGGAAACGCCGTCCCACCCCGCGCCGGGCGCTCCACCAGGCGGCGGGCATAGTGGGGGCCGCTCCGACCACCCCCCGACGGAATCTGACCGAAAAGGACTTCTCCGCGTGAGCTTCGGCCCACCTCCCTCGATCTACACCCAGTCCACGCTGGCGGCCGACCGGGCCCGCAGGCATCGCCGTATCCGTCTGCTGGGCGCCGTGACGGCCGCCGTGGTCGCCGTCGGAGGCCTCGGCGGCTGGCTCCTGATGTCAGGCGACGACGGGCCGGACGACCAGAAGACGGCCGCGGTCGTGCAGGCCCCGGACGACGTCAGGGAAACGGTCGAGAAGCGCCCCGTGTCGCCCGAGGGGCAGAACGTGCTGGAGTTCAGCGAGGAGGGCCTCGCCGATCGCCCCGACACCGATCCCCGCTACGCACCCGGCACTTGGGCCACCGGCACGATCCTCGCCAAGGGCATCGCCACCCGCGTCGACGGCTACCGCATCGGCGACGAGAGCGGCGACAAGGCCTGGACCCTCGACCTGGGCGGCCATCTCTGCGCGGTCACCGACCACGTCACCGCCGACGGCCGTACCGCGGTCGTCGTCCAGCCCCCGCAGCCCGAGGGCGCCAAGTCCGAGGGCGTGTGCGACCAGGTCGTCCTCCTCGACCTCGACACCGGCAAGAAGCTCTGGCAGAAGACGATGCCGTCGGCCCGCGCCGCGTTCGTGACCAACACGAACATCACCCTGGCCAAGGGTGTCGTCGCGGTGGGCTGGGGGCGCGGCTCGGTGGCGTACGACATGAAGAGCGGCAAGCAGCTCTGGAACGGCACCTCCACGTCCGAGTGCGAGGACAAGGGCTTCGCCGGCGGGCGCGAGCTCCTCGCGCTCGAAGCCTGCGGCGAGCTGCCCGACACGCGGTACGAGGTGCAGCGGCTGGACCCGCGCACCGGCAAGGCGCAGTGGACGTACCGACTCGCGAGCGGTGTGCAGGACGTCTATCTGCCCTCGTCGGACCCGCCCGTCCTCGCCGTGGCGGCCGGTGACAGCCTGGTCACCGACCTGATCACGCTCGACGACGACGGCAAGCACCGGGCGACCATCTCGCTGGGCGGCTACGACGCGAAGTGCGACGACCGGTACTTCGGCAGCTCGTACTTCGGCACGCTGGAGAACTGCGACGGCGTGGTCGTGGGTCCCACCCAGGCATACGTCACCAGCAAGGAGGGCACCGACGTCGACCAGCCCGCGGACTGGATCGTGGCGTTCGACCTCAAGACCGGCCGGGGGCAGGGGAAGTTCGACGGACGCCCGTTCCAGCAGGTCTTCCCGCTCCGGATGAACGGCGACGAGCTGTTGATCTTCCGCCAGGGCCGCACCGGCTTCCAGTCGGCGGCCGTGGTGAGCTGGAACGCCCGTACGGACCGGGAGACCCCGCTGCTGCTGTTCAGCCTGCCGGAGGACGACGACTCCGCACTCGGCGACCCGGAACAGTCGGACATGGTCTACGAACAGGGCCGTGTCTTCTTCGCCAAGCGCGAACTCTCCCGCGACGACAAGTCCCCGAAGGACCCGGTCCTGGTGACCGTCGGCTACGGCACCGCGGGGCTGAAGCACTGAGGGCCGTAGGAGAAGGAGTAAGGGGCGGCACCCGTGGGTGCCGCCCCTTACTCCTTCTCGCGTTCGCCTTACGCGCGCGTGCTCACTCCGCCGGCAGGCCACCGTTGCGCGTGGTCGGCTCCAGGTCGAACTCGCCGTCCCGCGCGCCGAGCACGAAGGCCCGCCACTCCGCCTCGGTGTAGCGCAGCACGGTGTCCGGGTCGAGCGAGGACCGCATGGCGACCGCCCCGTCGGGAAGGTCGGCGATCTCGACCCGCTCCTCGTGCTCCTCGGTACCGGGCGCGCTGCGCCACTCGACGCCGGAGATGTCGAGCGCGTACAGCTCGTCGCGCTCCCGCTCCTTGCGTGCCTTGATCTGGTCTTCCGTCTCCGCCATGCCGCAGCGACCCCTTCCCGACGTGATCCGTGTGTCAACCTTAGTGACCTGGTACGCCCGTCCTCCGGGGTTCGCGGAGCTGGTAAGGGCGCCCACCGGCTGCTGGTACCCTGAGTGACGGCCGTTTGTGTCACGGCCTTTCCGCCTGACGAGTCACCGAAGCTCCCCCGAGACTTAGACCGGGGGCACTCGAAGGCACACAGACCATGAGGAGTACGCGTGTCGCTCGACGCCGCCACGAAGAAGCAGATCATCGGTGAGTTCGGCCAGAAGGAGGGCGACACCGGCTCCCCCGAGGTCCAGGTCGCCATGCTCTCGCGCCGCATCTCGGACCTGACCGAGCACCTCAAGACCCACAAGCACGACCACCACTCCCGTCGTGGTCTGCTGATCCTGGTCGGTCAGCGCCGCCGGCTGCTGCAGTACCTGGCCAAGAAGGACATCCAGCGCTTCCGTGCGCTGGTCGACCGCCTGGGCATCCGCCGCGGTGCGGCGGGCGCCAAGTAGGACGCCGTGAAGGGAGCGGTTCCCGAAGCGATCGGGGACCGCTCCCTTTGCCGTATATGCCGCCGCACATGTCGCCGTGCGTGCGGAAACGTGCGGAGTGTCACACCCGCTTTGTAGTGTGGTAGCACAACGCAACAGCACGAGGAGAAGTGCACCGCGCCGCCGGTCCTCGGTAGTGGCCCCCGGGCAATGCGAACCCGGGTGCTTCGATCGAAGACCGGCCCGCAAAAGACGGAGCGCTTCTCCGCTCATGTCCCCCCGCCACACGGGCGGATCGGGACAAAAGACGAAAAGCAGACGAAAAGTAACGGAGAAAACGCTAGTGGAGAACGAGACCCACTACGCCGAGGCCGTCATTGACAACGGTTCCTTCGGCACCCGCACCATCCGCTTCGAGACGGGCCGCCTGGCCAAGCAGGCCGCCGGCTCCGCCGTGGCGTACCTGGACGACGACACCATGGTGCTGTCGGCCACCACCGCCTCCAAGAACCCCAAGGACCAGCTCGACTTCTTCCCCCTCACGGTGGACGTCGAGGAGCGGATGTACGCCGCCGGCAAGATCCCCGGCAGCTTCTTCCGCCGTGAGGGCCGTCCCTCCGAGGACGCCATCCTCACCTGCCGCCTGATCGACCGCCCGCTGCGCCCGTCCTTCAAGAAGGGCCTTCGCAACGAGATCCAGGTCGTCGCCACGATCATGGCGCTCAACCCCGACCACCTGTACGACGTCGTCGCGATCAACGCGGCCTCCGCGTCCACCCAGCTGGCCGGCCTGCCCTTCTCCGGCCCGATCGGCGGCGTCCGCGTCGCGCTGATCAACGGCCAGTGGGTCGCCTTCCCGACGCACACCGAGCTCGAGGACGCCGTCTTCGACATGGTCGTCGCCGGTCGCGTCCTGGAGGACGGCGACGTCGCGATCATGATGGTCGAGGCCGAGGCCACCGAGAAGACCATCCAGCTGGTCGCGGGCGGCGCCGAGGCGCCCACCGAGGAGGTCGTCGCCTCCGGTCTGGACGCCGCGAAGCCCTTCATCAAGGTGCTCTGCAAGGCCCAGGCCGACCTCGCCGCCAAGGCCGCCAAGCCCACCGGCGAGTTCCCGGTCTTCCTCGACTACCAGGACGACGTCCTGGAGGCGCTCACCGCCGCCGTCAAGGACGAGCTCTCCCAGGCGCTCACCATCGCCGGCAAGCAGGACCGCGAGGCCGAGCTGGACCGCGTCAAGGGTCTCGCCGCCGAGAAGCTGCTCCCGCAGTTCGAGGGCCGCGAGAAGGAGATCTCCGCCGCGTACCGCTCGCTGACCAAGTCCCTGGTCCGTGAGCGCGTCATCAAGGAGAAGAAGCGCATCGACGGCCGCGGTGTCACCGACATCCGCACCCTGGCCGCCGAGGTCGAGGCCATCCCGCGCGTGCACGGTTCCGCGCTGTTCGAGCGTGGCGAGACCCAGATCCTGGGCGTCACCACCCTGAACATGCTCCGCATGGAGCAGCAGCTGGACACCCTCTCCCCGGTGACCCGCAAGCGCTACATGCACAACTACAACTTCCCGCCGTACTCCGTCGGTGAGACCGGCCGCGTCGGCTCCCCCAAGCGCCGCGAGATCGGCCACGGCGCGCTCGCCGAGCGCGCCCTGGTCCCGGTCCTGCCGACGCGCGAGGAGTTCCCCTACGCGATCCGTCAGGTCTCCGAGGCCCTCGGCTCCAACGGTTCGACGTCCATGGGCTCGGTCTGCGCCTCCACCATGTCGCTGCTGAACGCCGGTGTGCCCCTCAAGGCCCCCGTCGCCGGTATCGCCATGGGCCTGATCTCCCAGGAGATCAACGGCGAGACGCACTACGTCGCCCTCACCGACATCCTCGGTGCGGAGGACGCCTTCGGTGACATGGACTTCAAGGTCGCCGGCACCAAGGAGTTCGTGACCGCCCTCCAGCTCGACACCAAGCTGGACGGCATCCCGGCCTCCGTCCTGGCCGCGGCCCTCAAGCAGGCCCGTGACGCCCGCCTCCACATCCTCGACGTGATGATGGAAGCGATCGACACGCCGGACGAGATGTCCCCCAACGCCCCGCGGATCATCACCGTCAAGATCCCCGTGGACAAGATCGGCGAGGTCATCGGCCCGAAGGGCAAGATGATCAACCAGATCCAGGAGGACACCGGCGCCGAGATCACGATCGAGGACGACGGCACCATCTACATCGGTGCCCAGGTCGGCTCGCAGGCCGAGGCCGCCCGCGCCACGATCAACGGCATCGCCAACCCGACCATGCCGGAGGTCGGCGAGCGTTACCTGGGTACGGTCGTCAAGACCACCACCTTCGGTGCGTTCGTGTCCCTGCTCCCGGGCAAGGACGGTCTGCTGCACATCTCCCAGATCCGCAAGCTCGCCGGCGGCAAGCGCGTGGAGAACGTCGAGGACGTGCTCGGTGTGGGCGCCAAGGTCCAGGTCGAGATCGCCGAGATCGACTCCCGCGGCAAGCTCTCCCTGATCCCCGTGATCGAGGGCGAAGGCGACGAGGACGAGAAGAAGGACGACACCGACCAGTGACGTCGCCCAGGCCCCCGCTATCGGCCCTGAAGGGGCCTCGTCCTCAAACGCCGGACGGGCTGAGAGATGCGGACCGGCGTTGAGGAGGACCGCCCAGACTCGGCGAAGACTCCGAAGCTTCACGTCCGTTTTCCGCTAGCCCGGTCTCCTCTCCCGGCGGAGACTTGGTTCCGTGATGGACGACGACAGCAGGTACGAAGCCGTGCGGAGCAGGGACGGGCGGTTCGACGGGGAGTTCTTCTTCGCCGTGCTGACCACCGGGATCTACTGTCGGCCCAGCTGCCCGGCGGTCACGCCCAAGCGGCGGAACGTGCGGTTCTTCGCCACGGCCGCCGCCGCGCAGGGGTCGGGGTTCCGGGCCTGCCGGCGGTGTCGGCCCGACGCCGTGCCGGGGTCCGCCGACTGGAACGTACGGGCGGACGTCGTGGGGCGGGCGATGCGGCTGATCGGCGACGGGGTCGTCGACCGGGAAGGGGTCGCCGGGCTCGCGACACGGCTCGGGTACAGCGCTCGGCAGGTGCAGCGGCAGCTCACCGCCGAGCTCGGTGCCGGGCCCGTCGCGCTCGCCCGGGCCCAGCGGGCGCACACCGCGCGGGTGCTCGTACAGACCACCGACCTGCCGATCACGGAGATCGCGTTCGCGTCCGGGTTCGCGAGTGTGCGGCAGTTCAACGACACCGTCCGGGCCGTGTACGCGGCCACGCCCAGCGCCCTGCGGGCCGCCGCACCCCAGGGCGGAAGGGGTGGGCTGAGGGTTGCCACTCCCACGGCCGGAATCCCGTTGAGGCTTGCCCATCGCGGGCCCTATCAGGCCGGTGCCGTCTTCGATCTGCTCGCCGCCGAGGCCGTGGCCGGTGTGGAGGACGTCAGTGGGGTGCCGGGGCGGCGCGTGTACCGGCGTACTCTCCGGCTTCCGCACGGCACCGGCATCGTCGCCGTCGATGAGCGGGGCGGTACGGTCCGGTCCACGACCGGCGCTCACCCGGGTGGGTGGCTCGACGCCCGGCTGCACCTCACCGACCCCCGCGACCTGACCACCGCCGTGCAGCGGCTGCGGCTGCTGTTCGACCTCGACGCCGATCCGTACGCCGTCGACGAGCGGCTCGGCGGCGACGAGCGGCTCGCGCCCATGGTCGCCGCGCGGCCGGGGATACGGTCGCCCGGTGCCGCCGATCCCGCCGAACTGGCGGTGCGCGCACTGGTCGGACGGGACGCGGCCGAACGGCTCGTCCAGCGGTACGGCAAGCGGCTCGACGCGCCCTGCGACAGCCTCACCCACCTCTTTCCCGAACCGGCGGTCCTCGCGGAGGCCGAACCGCACGGCACCCTGGGCGCGCTCACCGCAGCCCTCGCCGACGGCGCCGTACGCCTCGATGCCGGCGTCGACCGGGACGACGCGGCGGCGGCCCTGCTCGCCCTGCCCGGCATGGACGCGGCCACGGTCGCCACGATCCGCGCCCGCGCCCTCGGCGACCCCGATGTCGCGCCGCCCGCCCTCGACGTACCCGACAGCTGGCGCCCCTGGCGCTCGTACGCCTTGCAACACCTGCGTGCCGCAGGGGAGTTGGAGTTCTGATGACTGGCCTTGTGCGCTACGCGAGTGTCGACAGCCCTGTCGGGCCGCTGCTTCTCACGGCCGACGGAGCCGACGGCACGCTGACCTCTCTTTCCGTGCCGGGGCAGAAGAACGGCCGTACGGTTCAAGAAGGTTGGCTGCACACGCCCGACCTCTTCCGTGCCGCCGGCGAACAGCTCGACGCCTACTTCGGTGGTGAACTCAAGGAGTTCGAGCTGGAGTTGCGCAGCGAGGGGAGCGAGTTCCGGGAGCGGGTGTGGGGTGCGCTCGGGTCCGTGCCGTACGGGGAGACCACGACCTACGGTGAGATCGCCGCGCGTATCGGGGCCTCCCGGGCCGCCGTGCGGGCTGTGGGTGGTGCGATCGGTGCCAATCCCTTGCTGATTGTGCGGCCCTGCCATCGGGTGATCGGCGCGGACGGCTCCCTGACCGGGTATGCCGGTGGTTTGGAGCGCAAGACCGTATTGCTGTCCCTGGAGGGCGTGCTCTAGGGCTGCGTCGTATCGAAGGTCTGCCTCAGTCCTCCGCGTGCACCTCGTCCAGGCCCCAGCTGTGGATCCGGCGTGGGTGGACGCGGATCACCTCCTCGCTGAAGTGCGGGCCCAACTCGTGCGGGCCGGTGAGGAGTTCGGCCTCGCCGCGGATGTCCACGCCGCGTACCCGCCACGGGCGCAGGCTCGCGATGTCGTCGACGACCAGGGCGACCTTCGGGTTCTTCAGGAGGTTGCGCCACTTCTTGGTGGCGCCCATCGCGTAGCCGCCGATCAGGACGGTGCCGTCGTCCTGGAGGAAGAAGCCGACCGGGTTCGCCTGCGGCTGCCCGTGCGGGTCGACGGTGGCCAGCCGGCCCAGCCGCTGCGACCTCAGATACGTACGCTCCGCCTCGCTGAATTCGGTCATGGCAGCAAGCCAAGCACCCGGCGCCGGTCCGCACATCGGCCGCACGGACCAGGACCGGGGGACTACGTCCGGTACAGCGGGCGGGGCGTGCCGTCAGCCCCAGATCACCGCCCCCAGCCATGCCCCCGCGATCAGCAGGCAGGTGAACAGCTCCGCCAGCACACTGGAGCCGCCCGAGCGCATCGCCGTCCGCAGTGCCGCCCGCGCCTCGCCGTGGCCGCCCAGGCGGAGCCGTTCGCCGACGTAGATGCCGCCCATGAAGCCGGGTATCGCGCCCAGTACGGGGATCAGGACGAAGCCCAGGAGCGCACCGGTGCCCGCGTACACCGCCATCCGGGGGGTGGCGCCGCTCGCGCGCAGCCGTCTCGGGGGCAGCATCCAGCGCACCACCTGGCAGACGAGGAGCGCGATGGTGGCGCCCACCAGTACGCCCCATGCCACCGGCTGCGGGTCCTTCAGCGCCCACCACAGAACCGCGGCCCATACGAGCCACGATCCCGGCACCCCGGGCACGAGTACTCCACACAGGCCGAGCAGGAGGACCAGGCCGACCAGCAGGAGGTCCCACACTCCCATCTGACCAGAGTGCCGGAGGGGAGACGAAGCCGCAGATCAGGCCTGGCCGGGGAGGGGCAGACGGCCCGGGACCGGAACGATCGGGTGATTCCCGGTCAGAAGGACCCGTCCCTGGTCACCCAGCCCCGTTCGTACGCGTGCCAGCCCAGCTGGAGGCGGGTCGTCACGCCGGTCAGTTCCATCAGGCGCTTCACTCGGCGCTGCACGGTCCGCAGGCCCAGGTCGAGCTGTTTGGCGACGCTCGCGTCGGTCAGGCCGGCCAGGAGGAGAGACAGCACCTCCAGGTCGGTGGTGTCGGGGCCGTCCGGCTGCTCCTCGGTGACCCCGGACGTGCCGAGGCGCAGCGGCAGGGCCTCCCGCCACACCGACTCGAACAGGCCGGAGAGCAGTTCCAGGAGCCCGCTCGCGTGCACGACCAGCGCGGCGGGCTCCGCGGTGTGCGAGGTGAGCGGCACCAGGGCGGTCGTCCGGTCGGCCACCACCAGCTTGGTCGGCACCCGCTCCACCACCCGGATCCGCTCCTCGCGGGCGAGCGCGGCGGACAACTCGGTCATGCCGTCCGGCAGGTCGAGGACGGACCGCTCGACCACCACCCGGTAGACCACGCCCCGATCGGTCGCCTGCTCCTCCGCCTCGTTCTCGACGCCCGAGACGACGGCCGGATTGCCGGTGACCAGCGCGCACACCTCCTCGCTCGCGCCGAGCTGGAGCTGGAGGAAGCGCTGAGCGACCGCCGCCGCGCCGATCACCACCTCGACCAGGTCGTGCACGGCGGGCTCGGCCGCCGTCGCCCGGTACTCCTCGGCCAGCAGGGCGGCCGCCAGTTCCGCCTTCTCCAGCTCGTGCCGCTGCTGGGTGAGGAGCGCGCCCAGGGCCACGCCGGGCGGGGCGGCGACCCAGCGGCCGGGGCGGGCCGAGGACTGGGCGGCGAGCCCGTGCCGTTCGAGGCGGCGCAGGGTGCGTTCCGTGTCGTGCTCGCCGAGCGTCAGCCGCCGGGCCAGGTCGGACACGTCGGCGGCGCCCACGGACACCAGGGCGCGGTACGCCGACTCGTGCGTCTCGTCCAGCCCCAGTACTCCCAGCATCAGCTGTCGCCCTCCCCGTCGAACCAACCTCGCGCGTGCCCACGTATGGCGGAAAACAGCCATGGCGCAAACCCGCCTCCGCACATCATCGCCGTACCACCCGGCACTCTGCCAAGGTGGCGCCACCGCGGACGCATTCCTGGATCACAGCTGGTCTTCAGGGTGCGGGGGCACAATCAGGCCGGTCCGGCAGGCGCGGGGCGGGACGCGGTCGCTCAGAACGTGATCCGGGCCCGAGACGTGTCGCCGGCACGCAGGGGATCCGGGCCCGGGTCACCTCGGTGTCGCCGGGCGGTTCTCCCGTGGGGGGTGGAACCGTCCGGCGGCTTCAACTCGCCACTCCCGCATCACTGTTCGACAGGTAACTCGACACGCCGTTCGATGCGCCATGTCGCGCCGGTTTTTCCTGATGCCCCGTTTTCATCCGGCCCGCGCGGTGGACAATTAGGGGCATGAGCCAGCAGGGGGGAAGTCCCACCGGTCACGAGGACGACTGGTGGGGACAGCTGTACGACGACGCCACCGAGGACACGGGCCCGGCGGGCGCCGCCGACTCCCTCGACGACCGTTTCGCGTCGGCGACGGAAGCGGTGACGGACGGTTCCGGTGAGACCGCCGACGCGGGTGCCGGCGGCCATGGCGGTGCGGGTTCCGGTGGCGGTGTCGCCGGCAATGGCGGTGCGAGTGCCGGTGCCGGTGCCGGTGCCGTGGCGTGGAGTGCCGGTGACCGTGCGGGGACCGGCGTTCCCCCGCAGCGTCCGGCGCTCGCCGACACCCCTGAGCCGCCTCGCACGGAGCCCGTCCGGGACCGCGTCCCCTGGGAACCACCGCTCGCCGCACCCCAGAGGCCGGAGCCCTTGTCGGCGGCCCCGCCGGCCCCCACGGCACCGCCTCCCGAACCCCGCACACCGCCCGGCACCCCCGCGACCCCGCCAGGGCCCCCACCGGCGGGTTTCGTCGCCGCCGTCCAGGACGCCCCGCCCGCCCCCTCCACCTCCCCGGTCCTCCGCACCGCCACCCACCTGGACCTCCCCACCCTCCCCCCGCCCCACGTCGACTACGTCGGCTCAGGACCGCCCACCTACGACGCCGAGCCCACCGCCCTGCCGCTCGCCGACCCGGACGACCTCGACGATCTGGTCGCGGACACCGTGCTGGACGGCGCCCGGTACGGGGCCTGCACGCTGCGGGCCGTGTCCGTGCGCGGGGACTCCGCCCGGTTCCGGGGCGAGCCGCGCCGTGACTCGTTGCTCACCGCCCGGTTCGGCACCGGCGAGCACGCGCTGGTGCTGGTGGCGATGGCGACCGGTGCCCGGGCCACTCCGGGTGCGCACCAGGCCGCCGCCGAGGCCTGCCACTGGATCGGGCGGGCAGTCGGCCGCAGCCATGCCCGGCTCGCGGAGGACATCCGGTCCGGCCGGCGCGGTGACCTGAAGTCGGGGCTGCACCGGCTGACCGACCGCAGCCTCGGCAAGCTCCGGGCGGGCGCCGCCGAGCAGGGCATCGACCCGGAGGAGTACTCCGCGACCCTGCGCTGTCTGCTGCTGCCGGCCGACCCCGAGTGCCGTACGCGCGTCTTCTTCGGCGTCGGCTCCGGCGGACTTTTCCGGCTCCGGGACGGCGAGTGGCAGGACATCGAGCCGCGCGTCACCGATGTCACCGGTGACGCCGTCGTCGGCTTCGGCTCGCTGCCCTCCGAGACGCCCGAGGGCGACCGGCTCACCATGGACCTCGGTATCCCGACCCCGCCGAGCCCGTACGAGCCCGCCCCCGAGCCGCCCCACGAACCCTTCCGCTTCCGCGCCTCGGTGGCCCAACCGGGTGACACGCTCCTGATGTGCACCGGCGGACTGGCCGAGCCGTTGCGCGGGGAGCCCGATCTGTGCCGGTATCTCACCGGCCGGTGGTCCGGGGGCGGCGCACCCGGTCTCGCCGCCTTCCTCGCCGACACCCAAGTCAGGGTCAAGGGTTACGCGGACGACCGGACCGCCGCGGCCGTTTGGGAGGCGTGAGGCTTCGGGCTGTGAATTCATGGAACCCAGGGGGACCGGACAGATCGCAGAGATCCAGCGGAGACCTAAGGGGCGCCCAGAGCCATGGCCAAGCAGAACGTCGCCGAACAGTTTGTCGACATCCTCGTCCGCGCCGGAGTCAAACGCCTCTACGGAGTCGTCGGCGACAGCCTCAACCCGGTCGTGGACGCGATCCGCCGCAACTCCGCCATCGACTGGGTGCATGTGCGCCACGAGGAGACCGCCGCCTTCGCCGCCGGCGCGGAGGCCCAGATCACCGGGAAGCTCGCCGCCTGCGCCGGTTCCTGCGGGCCCGGCAACCTCCACCTCATCAACGGTCTCTACGACGCCCACCGCTCGATGGCCCCCGTGCTCGCCCTCGCCTCGCAGATCCCGTCCAGCGAGATCGGCCTGGGCTACTTCCAGGAGACCCACCCCGAGCGGCTGTTCACCGAGTGCAGCCACTACAGCGAGCTGATCTCCAGCCCGAAACAGATGCCGCGGCTGCTGCAGACCGCGATCCAGCACGCCGTCGGCCAGTCGGGCGTCAGCGTCGTCTCCCTCCCCGGTGACATCGCCGCCGAACCCGCCCCGGACAAGGCCGTCGAGACCGCCCTCGTCACCTCCCGGCCCACTGTCCGGCCCGGCGACGCCGAGATCGACAAGCTCGTCGACCTGATCGACCGGGCCGAGAAGGTCACCCTCTTCTGCGGCAGCGGCACGGCGGGCGCGCACGCCGAGGTGATGGAGTTCGCGGAGAAGATCAAGTCGCCCATCGGCCACGCGCTGCGCGGAAAGGAGTGGATCCAGTACGACAACAAATTCGATGTGGGCATGAGCGGTCTGCTCGGCTACGGCGCCGCCTACGAGGCCACCCACGAGTGCGACCTGCTGATCCTGCTCGGCACCGACTTCCCGTACAACGCCTTCCTCCCCGACGATGTGACGATCGCTCAGGTCGACGTCAGGCCCGAGCACTTGGGGCGCCGCTCCAAGCTCGACCTGGCCGTGTGGGGCGATGTGAAGGAGACCCTGCGCTGTCTGACCCCGCGGGTGAAGCCCAAGGAGAACCGGCGCTTCCTCGACAAGATGCTCAAGAAGCACGCGGACGCGCTCGAAGGCGTGGTCAAGGCCTACACCCGCAAGGTCGAGAAGCACACCCCGATCCACCCCGAGTACGTGGCCTCCGTACTGGACGAACTCGCCGACGAGGACGCCGTGTTCACCGTCGACACCGGCATGTGCAACGTCTGGGCCGCCCGCTACATCACCCCCAACGGCCGCCGCCGCGTGATCGGTTCGTTCTCCCACGGTTCGATGGCGAACGCGCTGCCCATGGCGATCGGCGCCCAGTTCACCGACCGGGAGCGGCAGGTCGTGTCGATGTCCGGGGACGGCGGATTCTCCATGCTGATGGGGGACTTCCTCACGCTGGTCCAGTACGACCTCCCCGTGAAGGTCGTCCTCTTCAACAACTCCTCCCTCGGCATGGTCGAGTTGGAGATGCTGGTCGCCGGACTGCCCTCCTACGGCACCACCAACAAGAACCCCGACTTCGCGGCCGTGGCCCGCGCCTGCGGTGCCTACGGCGTGCGGGTGGAGAAGCCCAAGGACCTGGCAGGGGCTCTGAAGGACGCCCTCAAGCACAAGGGCCCGGCCCTCGTCGACGTCGTCACCGACCCCAACGCCCTGTCCATCCCGCCGAAGATCAGCGCCGAGATGGTGACCGGCTTCGCCCTGTCCGCCTCGAAGATCGTCCTGGACGGAGGCGTCGGCCGCATGCTCACGATGGCCCGCTCCAACCTGCGCAACGTGCCCCGGCCGTAAGGGCGGTCCGACCGCTTCCTAGTAACCCTCGGTCGGCACCCACGCCCGGGCGCCGGCGTCGTTCGTCCCGTACCAGTAGCGCGGCAGGCCCTTGGCGCTGGTGGTACGGAACGGGCTGCCGTGGTCGTCGATGCGGATCGTGCCGGTGCGGCCCTCGGAGGACCATTCGAGCTCCAGGTACCAGCTGCAGTCACAGGTCGAGGTGGTCGCGTCGACCAGCAGCACCTCGGGGTCCTGGGCGGAGACCTTGTAGGGGAACTTCACCGCCGGGAGAACCGTCCCGTTGACACCGTCGTTGCCGGCCTGCGCGTGGGCGACGGGGCGGTCCTTGTCGAGGTTCACGGAGAAGTAGCGGGGGCTGAGTCCGCCGCCGCAGCCCTGGTCCATGGCGTAGTCGATGCCGGCCATCGGGGCGGCGCGGCCGACGACACGGACCCGCAGGCCTTCGAGGACCACTGCGGTCGAGGACCGTCCCTGCACCGTGATCTGCACCTTGGTCAGCCGCCCGTGCACCGCGCCCTGGGTCGCCGCCCACACACCGGCGTCCTGCTGGGCCGGCGGCGGCGGGACCTCGGTGATGGGCTTGTCGATGACGTAGTCGTGACCGCAGGTGCCCTCCCAGATCTGGTCGTCGGCCGTCCAGGTCAACGGCGTACCACTGCCGCCCGAGGCGGGTCCGTTGGTGCCCTTGCCCGTCGGACCCTCCTTCTTGGGGGTCGGGGAGGCCGAGGACTTCTTGCCGGACGACGGCGACGACGACGCCGAGCGGCTGGGGGAGGGGCTGCCGCTCGGGGTCGCCGAGCGGGTGGCGGTGCCGGCCTCCGTCGTACGGGACGTGTCCGGCGTACTGGCCGACTTGGCCGGGGGACGGTCGTCCGACAGGGCGGACAGGCTGCCCAGCGTGAGCATCAGGACGGAGGCCGCGGCGGCGCCGACCAGGATGCGGCGCTTGCCGTACCAGGGGTGGGCCGGCGCGGGGGCGGAGCCCGGTCCGGGCAGCCCGCCCTCGGCGCTCGCGATCACTTCGGTGTCCTCGGCCGCCGCCGCTTCGGCGGCCCGCGGGCGCTGCCGGGCCGCCACGGCGAGCAGCCACAGGCGGTGCAGTTCGTGCCGCTCCTCGGGCGTCGCCGCGCAGAACGCGGCGAACCGCTCCACCGGAGCGAAGTCCGTCGGCACCGCTTCGCCCGCGCAGTAGCGGTGCAGCGTGGAGGTGTTCATGTTCAGCCGGCGGGCCAGTGAGCCATAGCTCCGGTCCGTGCGCGCCTTCAGCAGGCGCAGCAGCGCCGCGAACTCCTCGACGTCGTCCCGAGTCGACACCGTACCCCCGTCATATGTCGGATCCCAGGCTCGGACCCGTATCCCAGGCACTCCATATACCTGCACGTCAGATGGGCTGGGATGGTTCCATCATGGTGCATCGGGCGTCGGCGCTTGCAGCCGGCCGAGGTGACGGCCGATGCTCTTGGTGTCGCACCGACCAGGGCCGGACCGACCATCCGCCGCCGGTACGACTCCGACACCCATGCACTCATCCACGGGGGACACCCATGCCCAAGCGCACCAGAGCCGGCGCGCTCACCGTACTCGCCATCGCGGGTCTCGCTCTCGGTACCGGACTCGCCGCACCGGCGAGCGCCGCTCCGAAGGCGCCCGGCTTCCTCGCGGCCAAGGAGCTGCCGCCGCACCCCAGCTCCGCCTGGACGGCCGACAAGGTCACCGCCGGCTTGCCGGAGGAGACGGAGTGGGACACCTGCCTGCGGGCCCTGCCGGGCCAGAAGAACGCCTGGCACCGTGACTTCCGGACCGACCTGGACACGAACGCCCGCCAGATCTCCGTCACCCTGGCGAACACCAAGGCGGCCAAGGCCCTGGTCTCGAAGCTGAACAAGGACCTCAAGTCCTGCCCGACGCGGCTCGACGCCGACCCGGACATCAAGGCCTCCGGCAAGGACTACGGGACGCTCGCCGTCGAAGAGGGCGCCCACGTCTACGGCGTGCACACCGAGGCCTCCTGGGGCGCCAGCGACGTCCGTCTCGTCTCGGTCGGCCGGGACGGAAAGACGGTCACGGTCGTGAACTGGGCCCAGATGGGCGACCTCACGGACGCGCCCGTGAAGGCCTTCAAGAAGACGACGGTCACCGCGGTCAACAAGCTCCACTGACCGCCACCACAGACCGGGGCCGCCCTCCCGCACGGGGGTCGGGCGGGCGGCCCCGCACCTCTCATCGCACACAGAGCACGACAGCGACTCACGATCAGCGACGCACGACCAAAAACGGGGAAACAGACATGAGCAGCAAGAAGAGCATCGCCCGCCGTTCCACCGTGGCCGCCGGCCTCGCCCTGGCCCTCGGCCTCGGCATCACGGCCCAGGCCTCCGCCGGAGCGCCGCGCAGCGTCAGCGGGACGCCGTCCGACAACATCACCCGCATCGCCGACTTCTACGGCGCCTACATCGACGCCGTGACCGACGAGGGCAGCGGCGACCTCGGCGACACGCTGCGGGGGCACTACCTGACGGCCGCCTACCAGAAGCAGCTGTCCGCCTGGGAGGACCGGGAGCACGCCGACGGCGTCCTGCGCGCCCAGAACGTCCCGCTCTCCTGGAAGGTCACCGACAACGGCTCCACGAAGAAGTACACGGAGGCCGTCGTCACCCTCACCTGGAGCAAGAACAGCACCACCAAGGTCGTCGTCGACATGGCCCGCGACAGCCGCGAGATCTACCACATCGGCGCCAAGGGCCTGGCCAAGAAGTAGGCCGGGTGGGCGTCACTCCGGGCGCAGGCGCAGGGTGAGGATCTGGAACGGCCGCAGTTCGAAGGTCAAGTCGCTCTCGTGCAGCGGCCGTTCCAGCAGGTCCGTCACCTCGGCGCGGGCCACCGGGAATCCGGCGCTCAGTGTGGCCCGCGCCCGGCCGCCCCGGGACTCGTAGAGCCGGACGACCACATCGCCGCTCCGGTCCTCCGCGAGCTTGACCGACTCGACGGTCACGCCCGGGTGGTCGACCCGCACCAGCGGCGCCACGACCGGCCCCTCGGCCACCCGCAGCGGCAGGTTCAGGGCGAGCCCCTCGGCGACCGCGTGCACGACGTCCCCACCGGGCAACAGCGCGTAGGTGAGCCGGTGTTGGCCCAGGTCCGTCTCCGGATCCGGGCTGTGCGGCGCGCGCAGCAGGGTCAGGCGTACGGTCGTGCCGAGGCCGTCGGCGTGCGGGCTGCGGGTCACGTCGTGGCCGTACGTCGAGTCGTTGAGGACCGCGACGCCGTACCCCTCCTCCGCGACCCGGATCCAGCGGTGCGCGCAGATCTCGAAACGGGCCGCGTCCCAGGACGTGTTGGCGTGCGTGGGACGGTGGACGTGCCCGAACTGGATCTCCGCGGTGGAGCGTTCGGCGTGCACGTCGAGCGGGAAGGCGGCCTTGAGCACCTTCTCCGACTCCTGCCAGTCGACGTCCGTGACGACGTCCACCCGGCGGCCGGCCGCGGCCAGCCGGATCTCCTGCGTGATCCGCGACTTCCCGAAGGTCCGCGTCACCCGCACCGCCGCGAGCAGCGGCCCGGCCGCCACCAGCTCCACCGACTCGACGTCCGTCAGGTCCGTGTGCCGGCGCCGGTAGTGCCGGTCGATGTCCCAGGCGTCCCAGGCGTTGGGGTGGTCGGGATGCAACTGGAGGAGATTGCCGGGTCCGGACAGCACCTCGCGGTCGACGCCCAGGTTCCGGACCGAGGTGAGAAGACCGCGGGCGTCGACGGTGACCCGGAGCCGGGAGTTCTCCAACACATGGGTGTCACCCACCCGTTGGGCACGGACGCTCTCGTCCGCCGTGTCCGGCACCGGCGCGCTGCCCAGCCCGGGCACGGTCACCAGACCGTCCCCCACGACCTCGGTGCGTGCGTACGGCGAGGCGTTGAAGACACTCGGCCCCTCACTCGACCCAGTGCTCGGGCCGCCGCCCGACCCCAGCGCGGTCACCGCCGCGGCCGTGATCTCCTCGACCTCCGCCAGCACGCGCGCGTACGTCTCCCGTGCCTCCCGGTGCACCCACGCGATCGAGGAGCCGGGCAGGATGTCGTGGAACTGGTGCAGCAGCACCGTCTTCCACAGCCGGTCAAGGGCGTCGTACGGGTAGGCGTACGAGGGATCCCGCACCGCCGCCGTCGCGCACCACAACTCGGCCTCGCGCAGGGCGTGTTCGGAGCGTCGGTTGCCCTGTTTGGTCTTGGCCTGGGTGGTGTACGTGGCCCGGTGCAGCTCCAGATACAGCTCGCCGGACCACACCGGCGCCTGGGGACCGTACTCCTCCTCGGCGGCGGCGAAGAAGGCGGACGGCTTCTCGACCGTGACCCGCGGTGAGCCCTCCAGGGAGCGCAACCGCCGTGCCTTCTCCAGCATTTCGCGGGTCGGACCGCCACCGCCGTCGCCCCAGCCGAAGGGGACCAGGGAGCGGGTCGCCCGGCCCTTGTCGGCGAAGTTGCGTTCCGCGTGCGCGAGTTCGCGACCGTGCAGTTGCGAGTTGTACGTGTCGACCGGCGGGAAGTGGGTGAAGACGCGCGTGCCGTCGATGCCCTCCCACCAGAAAGTGTGGTGGGGCATCCGGTTCGACTGGTTCCAGCTCAGTTTCTGGGTCAGGAACCAACGGATTCCGGCCAGTTTCGCGAGCTGCGGGAAGGCGGCCGTGTAGCCGAAGGAGTCCGGCAGCCAGACCTCCTCGGTCTCGGTGCCCAGTTCCTCGGCGAAGAACCTTTTGCCGTGCACGAGTTGGCGGGCCAGTGCCTCGCCGCCGGGCATGTTGGCGTCCGACTCGACCCACATCGAGCCCACGGGCGCCCAGTTGCCCTCCCGCACGGCTTTCTTGATCCGCTCCCAGATGTGCGGCTGGTGCTCCTTCACCCACGCGTACTGCTGGGCCTGCGAGCAGGAGAAGACCAGCTCGGGGTAGTCGGCGGCGAGCGCGGTGACGTTGGCGAAGGTGCGCGAGGCCTTGCGGACCGTCTCGCGCAGCGGCCACAGCCAGGCCGAGTCGATGTGCGCGTGTCCGGTCGCGAAGACCCGGTGCGCGCTCGCCGACGCCGGCCGGGACAGCACGTCCGCGAGCGCCGAACGGGCCGCCGGCGCCGTGCCGGACACGTCGTGCAGGTCGAGTGCGTCGAGCATGTCCTCCAGGGCGCGCAGCACCTCGTGCCGCCGCGCCCGGTCCATCGGCAGCTCGTGCATCAGCTCCGACAACACCTCGATGTCGAGGCCCAACTGCCACACCTCTTCGTCGAGTACGGCCAGGTCGGCAGCCCGGAATCGGTAGATGGGCGCATCGCCGGCGGTCAGGACGTCGCCGAGGTGCGTAGGCTCGAAGCCGTGCAGTACGGCCGGATTGGCGGCCGCCTCCAGGAGCAGATGCACCGGTTCGCCTCCGCCCGCCGGGGTCCCGAGGGTCAGGTGGCGATTGCGCGGGTGAACACCTTTGAGGGGGACGCCGGCGGCGTCGTACAGCAGTCCCTCCGCCTGGAAACCCGGTCCGTCGCCGGTGAATCCGGGGTCGATCACCGCCTCGACCGTTCGTCCCGCCCACTCCTCGGGCACCCGTCCGGTCAACCGGAACCAACTCGTCGACCAGGGCTTTCCCCACCGAGTGCCGGTCGTGAAGGGCTCGTAGGCGGCCTGCAGCGCCTGGTCCACCGGCACCGGCTCGCCCGGCACATGCCACACGGACAGGGCCAGAGGCACGCGCGCCGCGTACTGCGCGGGCTGCACGAACTGCCGTACCGCGCGCTCCAGTCGGGCCTCAACCAACAGTCGGTCGTCGTGCACGGCGGCTCCCTCGACGCTCGGACGGCTCGGTCCAGGGTGTCATCTACCCGACGGGCAGGGCCGCATCCGTGGCCGAACACCCGGTCGTCCAGGATTGGACATGACTGGCGCGTGTCCCAGAGGGCATGGATCCCCGTGAACGTGTTCGACAAGGAGGGGAACCGACATCGGCACGCGGGCGGGGGTCATGAAGAGGTACGCACGAGGGGGCGGTCCTGTGGCGATCGGGGCCTCCTCGGCCAGGACAGTGGAGGACGAGGACGACAGCGCCATGGAGCAGGCGCGGTCGCCACAGCTTCGGCGCCGACTCGGGCGCGCCGATCTGAAAGAGGTGCCCGAGGCACGCCGGGCCCTGCGCGAGCTGCTGCGGCAGTGGGGCAGGCCCGGACGATCGGAGATAGCGGAGCTGCTCACCAGCGAGCTCGTCACCAACGCACTCATCCACACCGACCACGACGCGGTCCTCACGGCGACCGTCGGACCGCACGGACTACGGGTGGAGGTACGGGACTTCGTGGCCCGCAGGCCGAGGCTGCGCGTGCCGAGCGCCGACGAGGGCACGCACGGCAGAGGCCTGATCCTGGTGCAGTCCCTCGCGGACGCCTGGGGGGTGCGGGCCCACGCGGTGGGCAAGGCGGTGTGGTTCGAACTGGACGACGCCGAGGCCGTCTGAGGTCCGCGGACCGATGTGTCCGACGGACGTGAGAAGGGGCGCGACCCGTGGGCTGCGGACCACGGCCACCCAGGACCTCGGCACGATCAACGCGGCCCATCTGCGCGAGGCGCACCGGATCCTGGAGTCCGGC